>NZ_JBNDHZ010000006.1:0-104767 GCF_056755355.1 Luteibacter sp. HAY1-4A | reverse complement strand
AAGTCACCTGACTGCGGTCACCTTCATTCACTGTCTTGCGCCAGTGCCGGCCGCTGATGCCTCGCTCCGCCTCGTCGACGACGGCATACGTTTCATACCGGGGCGACCAGACCGTGCCGTCCGTATCCTGCGAATAACTCGTGGAGGCAAGGCGCCCACCTGCGTCGTAGGTGTACGAAATGGTCTGGCCGAGCTGGTCCACCTCGCTCGTCACCTGACCAAAGCCGTCGACGACGAACGTTCGCTTCCCCCCGTCCGGGAACTGAATCAAGGTCGGGATGCCCCGCGTGTATCCCCCAACCTGTGTCGTCTTCTGCCGGGCATCCGTGAAACTTGTCAGTTGCCCATGGTCGAACGTGTAGGTCATGACCGTCTGCCCATATTCCTCCCGAGACGCCATCGTTGCGTCTGAGGGGTTGTAGACGTTCCTCGATACCGTCTCCCAGTGGCTTTGCCCCGTGGGCGATTCGTTGGCAGGGACGAGCGTTGACCTCGTGGCAGGAAGGCCAATGACCCAGTGAGAGAGGTCATCCATATACGTGAACTGCTCATCGACAGCGTTGGGAACAGCTTCGCCGCCGACGGTGAGCGAGACCGTATTCGAGCGGCGGGTCCATGACGGCCGGGCGAAGCTGTCGAACGCGAGTGCCTGCCAAGTGTAAGCATCCGCTCCTTCGGTAATCGTTCTGCGCGACAAGGGCGCCTCGCTTGTCGCGAGGTCGACGTTGGCATAGATGTTGAAGTTGTAGCCGTATTTAGCGGGCCAGGGACCGGTCAGCGCATAATCCATCGTCTCGACACGCAAAGGACTTCCGCCAAGTCCGGCATAATACTCTGTCGAAAGACCCTTGCCCTCGGTCGCATTTGCCCGGTTGCTGAAGTAATAGCGCGTGAGGTTCGAGCCAGGGTCGACGACATCGGTGTACGAGGTGTAGGTACAACCGCCCGACTGGCATTGCTGCTTCCAGCTCGCCTGAGCCAACGGGTAGCTATAGCTCCAATCCTGTGCATCAAGTCCAGCGCCCGTTACATGTTTGCTGCGCAGGGCCAGGTTGTTGTAATAGCGCGGAGCATTCTCAAAACCATTGGCTGTGGGACCGTTTGCGCTGCAATACTCAAAGACATCCGAACGCGCATGACGGGTCGGGCGCGCAGTAAAGGTTCCGACCAGCCCCGACGGCGTGGTGACAGTGCCGACCTTGGCAATACTTTCATCGGGCGCGGAGGGGTCAAGGCAATGACCAATGGACGCTGTACTCTTCACGTCGAAAGTCAGGTCGGAAAGCGCGTAACCCCAGGTGGTTCCATCCGGCAGCGTCACACCGGTCAGGGTCTGGCCTGTTGCGCTCGGCTGATAGCTGTAGGCCCACACACGGGTCTTGCCATCAGCCGACACAATTATCTGGGTAATCTGTTTGGCGTCGCCCGAATACTGGAAGTCGACGCGCCTCTGGTCATCGCCCACGATGCTGCTGATTCTTCCGGCGTCGTAGTTGTACGTTACACCCCGGCCGAAGCGGTCGACGACACGTGTTGCAAACATGAATCCGATTTGCCGGCCAATAATGTAAGGCCGCGCAGGCCGGTAGTAGAGATAATCGAGCGAGTACTGCGTCCCGTCCGGCCCGATCGCTAGAAATGCCTCGCCAGGCGCGCCGTTTGACGTGGACGGCAGACAGGCGAGCTGCCAGTTGCCTTTCGAGACGCCGACGAACGTTTTGCCCATCGATGGCGAGGGCAGCCCGTTGGGTGCGACTGCCAGCATATCCTGGTTTTCCTCGCCCGGGATCCGAAGCAGGTAACCCTCGTTCCACCACTGATCGGATTCGAGCGGCTCGGAGCCCGGGCGGCCCAACGTCATCGACGGCGGCTCCCGAAAGTTCGTGCACCGGTCGGTCATCGCGATGGAGTTGACGAGCCAGCCCTTGTGGGAATCCCCATCCGTCAGGGTGTGCTGGTCGGAGACGACTGTCGAGAGACGCGGCAACTCGATATCCCAGTCCCCGAACGATGCATTGTCCTTGCGGATATCAGCGTCGCCGTCGGCCTTGAACGTGCGGGTAATCTGAATGAGAGGTCCATTGCCGGGAATCGTTATGTCGACAGCTGAAAACGTGATCGACCCATCGTGCAGGTCGATTTGCTCGCCGAAGGGAGTGTCACCAAGTGGAGTGAGCTGGTCATTGACCTTCACCAGCTTCTTATATTCATCCTCGGGATTTGTCGTCTGCGCGTGACTGAGTTCGACCGCAGACAGCAGGAGCATCCCGAACGCAATGCGACGGGCGAAGGCGAATGGTGTCATTTTCATGATCGGCACTGGGCGTCCCGCCAAATGTGTACGTAAGGACCGAGGAATTATCGAAAAGTGGTACGCGCGATCGGAAACAATGGCAGCCAACCCGACGATTGGCACCGAGCGGATCGTGCCAAGCTGTGGCAAAGCAGGATGGCTCTATAAGCGGGTTGAGGTTCTTTCTTGGGCAAGTGAACCTCGACGTGAAGGACGCAGACCCTACTGGGAGGTTCTCGCCTGGTTTACGGGCACTCCGAGACCTGCTTCCGTGACGGCACGCGAAGCACTCCTCACAATGGCTCTAAATACTTCAATGTCGCTGGTCCATCCGGTCACGTGCACAACCGCGTTACCCACCATGCCTTCCGTATCGCAGGCGCCATGGCTTTGCCTGTACGTAGCTTCCTCACACACCATGACCCATCCCTTGGTCTCCCACGATGCAGGCGGGACCAGGATGACAAGATGCTCAGGCCCATTGATCACTTCGAACTCTTTGTAGATGACCTGACGCTTGCCGGAGTTCGCCAGATACGGCTGAAGACTGCTCCAGTTCCTGTAAGTCTGGTCAGCGGGAGATGAAGTCACAAGCGCCTGACTCTGCGTCTGGCTTGAATCGACTGTGAACCCTACCGTCGCCGTTGTGGCCCGATCATCGACAACCCCCGGAGGTGGTGACTCACAGCCAGCTACGAGGAGTCCGCAAAGCAAAATTGCGACGCGGGCATTGGCTACTTTTGACATCATGGCTGGCACCCCGGCGTGCAGTAACTGAAAATGGCATTTGTTGCTTTCGCCTGAAAATCGCCCCAGGACTTCCATCCGCCCGTCGGGCCATAGCCAAATGGCGTTCCGCCATAGACACCGCTGGAGAGTCGGTGCGCGGTAAAAACCTGATAATGGAAGTCGGCCGATTGAGTGAGCGTCGGGATCGTTCCCCTGTTCCGGTCAACTTGCCTGACGTACTGATTCATCACATCGTTGCCAATGCTGTTTAGCTCTGTCTGGTTGACGTTGTCCGAGAAGAATGACCACGTACCGTCACGGAGTGCGATTGCGTCATTGAGCCGCTGGAGATTCACCCATGCGAGCGCCTTCATTTGAGTGGACGCCCAGCTGTTGTCCAGACCACCAGGATTCCACAACGCCATACCATCAGCCGACCATGGGTCACGCGGCGAACGGTGGAAGCGAAGACTCCAAAACAGCGCCCTGTTTCCTCCCGCAGCGGCCGCTCGTTCGGCAGCCGAGATCGGCAATGATATGCCGCCGTCATTGCCGACTGGCTGGTTATTGCAGCCATCGGATGCGTCACGCATCCGCTGCACTGGCGCACTGACCTCACCCACTGCTCCGCACGCCATGCCGGTGCGGTCGATATTTGATATTGGATTGTTGTTTGCGTAGGCAAAGCGGTTGAAGTTGAAGACGTTCCCGACACCAGGGAGAATTGGATCCGCACTGATGAAGCGGCCAACCTCGGGGTCGTAGTAGCGTGCAGCCATGTACACATATCCCGGCGCGCCATCGACCACGCTTCCGGTGTATCTGACATTACCGATCGCAATGTCGCCCAGGATGGTCCCGTAGGGCGTCGACTCCTGGGAGCCCGTCAGGTTGCCCGCTGCATCGGTCGTTGCGAGGATAGTGCCCGCAGGATCGGCGTAGTAATACGTCACCTCCTTCGCTGCGCGGGCACCTGCCGGCACAAGCGAAAGGGTCCCGACAAACACCATGAAGAGAACACGGCAAAGCATCCATGCGCGCCGCAAACGGTCAGCACGGCGCCCGCCGGCCGCAGAAACAACAGGCATCCCCTTCCCCTTGTTCACGGCCTTGCGCCGATCGTCGCCAGAAAATATGACCGGGGCCTTTCGCTGTCAATCAGTCAACCGGGTCTCTGACGCATACCGGACACGACGCAGTGAGCTGCGGTGCAGCAATTGACGACCGTGCGGGCGCCTCCGGCAACGGGTCCACAAGTACTTTCGCGAGAGAGCAGCCGAAACGATCTGTTTCAGTCGATACGTCCTTCCTTGCTGCAACCGCCCAATGTAGGAAAACCCCTACACCGAAGCGCGGCATGCGCCTACACGCGTGGAAATCCAGCGTTGCGTCAAGCCCGTCACGCGACGAGACGGCAGGGCGATGCTCTCCCGCAATGGCGCTCGCTCGCCTGCGTCAACCGACGCCTTGTATTAGTGCCGCCAGAGCCAGTCCACCAACCCAGCCTCGTCGTACCGGCGACCTTCCGCGCAGCAGATGTCATTGCTCGAGATCCCGGTCAGCCGGTCAATCAGCAGGCTCCGGGCTGCGCGAAGGCTAGCCGAGTGGCGTAGGCGCCGGCGAGAGATCGAGCGAAGAAGAAGGCTGCAATCGCAGCTCTTCTTCCATTGCAGCCCCCGGACTCATCCAAAGTGCGGCGCGCCGGACGCTTATTGAGAAAAGGGATGAGCTCGAGCCAGGCATTTAGGTAACCACCGGGATTATCGGCGGGGATGGGACCTTATGTTGATATCGCCGTAGAGATCTGCCCGAAAGCCAAGCTTTGCGCTCTTTGGGTAGGCAATGTCGAGGTGCGTCGTATCAACCCAGGACATGTCTACCGTGATTGCGGACGGATTTTGTGCGGCAGGATCTTCAAAGACCAGAATCTGAACCGGCTTACCTTCACCATCTGCGCGAACAAAATCCACCGTCGTGAATACAGCAGCTGTGCCAGGCCCGCTGTACTGGGCTGTCTTTGCCACCACGATACTGTCTCCGTCGAGGGAGCGAAGGTCTTTCTGCCAAACCACTGCGGAGTCATCACTGCAGCCCGTGAGTGAAGCACCAAGGATCAGGAGGAAAAAGCGCGGCTTGATACAATCAGCAAGAACAGTGGCCAATTTCCGAATTTTCACTGGACGGTGCATAGGTTTCCTGTTTTCTGGTCGCTGAAGCCGCGCGCGATGTTGTGACATTCATCTGGGGAATATGGGGATAATCCTTGCCCATTTGCCGATTCGGCGGATACACCGAGCGAGCCTTCCCGTACGCGTCCGCAGAACTTAGGATCTCTGGAAAGTTCCACCCTGCTGCACCAAGGTAAACGCCATGCACATAGTTCGCATAGGCAGGCGTACCACCATATTGGACCTGTGCATCTAAAGATCCGCCGCGCTTGAACTGCTATAGCGTCGCCAAATTGTGCAACGTACCCCAGCATTCCGAGCGACCTAGGGCTGTAGGGATTCGGAGCATACGTCACATTACGAACTTCCAATCCGCGTCGCTCATAGTCTTGCGGCGGGGGTGCCGAGCCTGACCGGGCACATGTATCGCCAGGGCAAAGACCCAACAGATCCACGTCAGAAAGCGGGTTTGCTAGGATCGGCGCAGGCGTGCTCTTGGGGGCCATACCCATCCGGTTGATCGCCAGATCCTGGGCGGGCACGCGCCGGCTCCTGAAAAAAATGGCAGAGAAACGGGATTGCTGTGGCACCGCGATGCTGGATGTGTGGGACGGGTGGTACCAGGGAAGAGCCGGCAGGGCTTCATAGAAGCAGATAACTGCGTCCCGAGGCGGAGTTACCGCAGGTAGCTGCGCAACACGGCCATGACAGGCTCCAGCTCTTTCATGGCCTTCGGGTTGCTGGCCGCCACGTGCTCGCGCAGGTGGTCTTCCAGCAGCAGGCTCATGAGCCCCTGGACCGCCCCGCGGATCGAGGCTGCCTGCTGCAACACCGCGTCGCAGTCCGCATCGGCCTCCAAGGCCTTTTCCAACGAGGCGACCTGGCCGCCGATCCGGCGCACCCGGGTGATCAGGGCCTTCTTGTTCTGGATGGTGTGGGACATGGCGATCTCCTGGCAATACGCATAGTATAGGGGGGTATACCTCCTATGAGTTAGCTCCCGTGACCACCCTCGACCCCAAACCGTTCCAGCACTCCCATCAGTTCAACGAGGGCAATCCGCTGGCCGAGAAGAACACCCTGCGGGCGGTCGTCATCACGGCGATCATGATGGTGGTGGAGATCGTTGCCGGTTACGCGCTCAACTCCATGGCGCTCCTGGCCGACGGCTGGCACATGAGTTCCCATGCCGTGGCGCTGGGGGTGTCTGCGGGGGCCTACGCCCTCGCCCGCCGCTTGGCCACCGACCGGCGCTTTGCCTTTGGCACGTGGAAGATCGAGGTGCTGGGCGGATACAGCAGCGCCCTCCTGTTGGGTGTGGTGGCGGTGCTCATGCTCGTGCAGTCCGTGGAGCACCTGGTGCACCCCGCGCCCATTCACTACAACCAGGCCATCCCGATCGCGGTGATCGGCCTGCTGGTGAACCTGGTCTGCGCCTGGTTGTTGAAGGACGGCCATCATCACAGTCACGACCATGGACACGATCACGATCACGGTCACGGTCACGGTCATGCACACGCAGGCCATGGCCACCACCACCATGATCTCAATCTCCGCTCGGCTTACCTGCATGTGGTGGCCGATGCCGCCACGTCGGTGCTGGCCATCATGGCGCTGTTGGGCGGCAAGTTCCTCAACATCGGCTGGCTGGATCCCGTCATGGGCATCGTCGGCGCTGTGCTCGTCGCGCAATGGGCCGTGAGCCTGATCAAGCAATCGGGGCGCATCCTGCTCGATGCCGACATGGATGCCCCGGTGGTCGAAGAAGTCCGCGAAGTGGTCGCAGAAAAACTACCCGGCGCGGCCATCACCGACCTGCACGTCTGGCGCGTAGGTAAAGGCCGTTATGCCTGCATTCTCTGCCTGGTCACGGACCGGCCGCTCACGCCGGCGGTAGTGCGTGGATATCTGGCGGTACATGAAGAACTGGTGCACGTAACCGTAGAGATAGCCAAGACGGATGAACCGACCATGGTGTTTTTTCCCAGCGAACGGCACGCCTGACGGAAGGCCTCTTAGTTAATCCTTACAGTCAGGCACCAGGATGGAAGCGTGGTCACGGCCGCACTTGCAGACGATCATAATCGGATAGGGTGATCCCACCCTCGGCGATGGTGACTGACCATGAAGCGGCGAGATTTCTTGCAACTGAGCGGCCTGGCCACGCTGGGCGGCACTGTCCTTCCCCTGGAACGCGCGCTCTCCCTTCCAGCCAGCACCCCGAGCCCGGTGCCGTCCACTCCACCGGATCACACCCTTCGGATTGCCCGAAGCCTTGTCGAGCTCGCGCCAGATCACATCGTTTCCACGACAACCTATAACGGCCAGTTTCCCGGCCCGCTTCTGCGGTTCAAGGAAGGCCAGCCCGTTGTGCTCGATGTCTACAACGACACCGATACACCCGAACAACTCCACTTGCATGGACAAACGGTGCCCGCGGACGTGGATGGCGCCGCCGAGGAAGGCACTCCCTTCATTCCACCGCACGGCATGCGGCGCCTGGCGTTCACTCCAGGGCCCGCCGGGCTGCGCTTCTATCACACGCATGTAGTGGCCGGCAGCGACCTGTCGCTAGGCCAATACAGCGGCCAGGTCGGCGCGGTGTACATCGAGCCGAGGCAGGACCCTGGTGCCTTCGATCGCGAAGTGTTCCTGGTGCTCAAGGAGTTTGACCCGTTCTTCAGCAAGGGCGGCGACATGGACATGCACTTCCTGCAGCCCGCCACCCGCGAACACGCCCTGGAAGAACGTGGCGAGACGGCGATGAAACAGTCAATGGCCAGTGGCGGGGCACACGGTTACGAGGTGGGCTATCAGGCGTTCGCCATCAACGGGCGCATGCTGGGCCACGGCGATCCGATTCGAGTGAAACCCGGCGAGCGGGTGATGTTCCACATCATCAATGGCAGCGCCACCGAGATCCGCAGCCTTGCCCTGCCCGGCCACACCTTCAAGGTGGTGGCACTGGACGGCAACCCCGTGCCGCGGCCTGCCGAAGTGCCGGTGTTATGGCTGGGCACCGCCGAGCGCATCAGTGCGCTCGTCGAAATGAAACACCCCGGGGTGTGGGTGATGGGCGATCTGGCCGATGACGACCGCGAGCGCGGTATGGGTGTCGTCGTGGAATACGCAGGCCAACACGGCAAACCCCGTTGGGAAAAACCGAAACCCTTCGCCTGGGACTATCGGCGATTCGCCAAGCCCGATGCCCGCGCCGCAGAACCGGACGAGATCATCGAGATGACGTTCGCCAAACAGAATGCTGCCCTGGGCGGTTTCAACCGGTGGACGATCAACGACGTGGCCTTCGACATGAAGGCGATGAAACCCCAGTTCCAGCTGCACCACGGCCGACGCTATCGGTTACGGATGCACAACGCCAGCGACGACATCCACCCGATGCACCTGCATCGGCACAGTTTCGAGATCACTCGCATCGCGGGGCAACCGACAGGCGGGGTGATCAAGGATGTCGCCATGTTGGGGGGTTATCAAACCATGGAGGTGGACTTCGTTGCCGATCAGCGGTGGTTGTCGCTGTTTCATTGTCATATGCAGTTGCATATGGATTTTGGGTTTATGGCGTTGTTTGATTGCGTTTGAGTTCTTTCGGCACCATGCCCTCCCCGGCCGCAAGGCGATGCGCGCCCCGCCAATGCGGTTCCGAGCTTCAGGAGATAGCGAGCGAGCTAGAATGAAGTAACGCCGATGCTCCCTTCCGCAGGTCGTCCCGGGCCGCCTCCAGATAGGCCGCACATTCCTCATCCTGCTTCTTCAAAAGCTGCTCTGAAAACAGTTCGCGACGACCCTCATCCAGCACCGTATCCAGGTCGGATACCGCGGCGCGTATTGGGAAGAATCCGGGATCATCCTGGTGTTCCATACTCCTGCGTAGCTGCTCAATCCGACGAAGATCGGCTAGCTTTGGAACATCACGCACTAAAACTGCGCGAAGCAATTCTCGCAATGCCTCTAGTGATGCATCGTTATAGTCCTGGCGCATCGTTTTCCTCGAGAATGGTTTTGAGATCTTGTCTTTCGCCAGTCGCTAAGTTTCGCTTTGATCAGAATCCAGGGCCTTAACGAGCATGATGCAACCTATTGTCGACAGCACAGAAATACTTCGGTGGGCAGCGCTAGCTGGCGACGATCCGAGGCTTCCGTTTGAGGCTGAAGTCGGACGCAAATTCGCGTGCTTCGCTTATTCGGACTATTCCGCCCTATTTTTGGCTGAAACCATAGACGCAGCTCGGTCCTGGTCCGCGAAACACGAGCTTAGACCGTTCGCCATGTTCTTCACCATTCCCGATCCCTCAGAATATCTTACTGAGTCCGGCTCCTTTGGAGGATTGACCGCCACGGGCGCGGACGATCCGAAGGACATCCTGTCATTCCTGACCCACGACAATCAGCAGCGGGCGTTCTTGTCTCCATATGACGTGTCACACCGCTTTCTTATCGTTCCCGAGGACCGCAGCTGGCTATGGATCGGAGACCGGGATGCAGATCTCGCGATCTTTGGGTTCTCCATCGAAGCGCAGAAAAGCGAATTCTCCTCAACTGCCACCTTCGGTACGTTCGCCACACTTGATGAGGCGGCCGCTCACGCAATGACTTTCATGAGTTACCCACTAAGCAAGGCGTGCTTCAAGGGTCAGTAAAATGCGCAATCCGAACCTACCTGCTTATATTGTCTGGGTGAGTCAGTCATCGGCACAGCGATCCCCCTAGTGGGTGGTCCGCACCGGGCGGCATTCGGTTACCGAGCAAGAAATCAGCACCTTATGGTCCGAGCACTCCGCGATGAACTCGTCTGGGGCCGTTCCACTGTGGACGTCGCCACAGCCAAGCCGTTCGGACATCTTCTGCGTAGACAGAACGGCTGTCGCCAAGTCAGCCCTCGGTGCTGCGGATGCCGGCGGCGCAACGGCAACCGGGGTCGGAGCGGCGACCGAATCCACCGGAGCTGGCGCCTGACCTGCAGCGTTGGATTTGATCCGCATTTGGCCCGAATGAATGAAGCGAAGCTTCCCGTGCGCGGAGGCCGATAGCCAGTGAGTTTACAGGCAACTGACATACAGCCTCGCCGCCCCGTCAGTTAGTCGCCTCAAAATCGCCACCCACGATCCCTAGCGTACAGGTCTGCCGAGGACGCGCGCCTGTTCGACGGCGCTCGTCGCTCCAACACAGCGTCATGCTGCCGCATGACACCACAGAGGGAGGTCATATCGATGGACCAGCACGATCGCACGCGCCGCCACCTCACGCGCTCATGGGCGCAACCGACCTTCCTGTTCCTTGGCGTGCTGTTTGCCACGTCCGTGCAGGCAGCGCCGCACTTCGTAACTTTCATCAACGATTCGGACCGGACGGTGACGTCCATCGAGGCCGCTCCCGCAGGGACGCACCGTTGGCATGCCCTTGATCTAGGTGGCCCATTGATCGGCGGAAGAAGCGGCCAAGCCGCCGTCCGCTTCGATGACACAGAGGCATGCAAGGAAGACCTCTCGGTCACTTATCGCGGGATGGCGCCATTGACGATTACGGGATTCGACGTCTGCCGCACCGACCGCCTTTACTTGGGGAAGGCTCTGGCGAAAGCCATGCTCCGCTCCGCGCGGGTTCCTTGATTCCTTGTGGTTGAACTATGGCTCGGCAAAGCGTAATCCCGGGAACGACGAATCGCCGCCCGAAATACTGACACGTATGGAATCTATGGTCCTGTGTACTCGTAGTGAGTCATCACTGCATGCGCCATTGCACGATGATCGTAGAACACCACATACGCTTCTCGCACTCGACTATTCGTCTCGAGTTTTCCGACGGAGTTGCATGCCGCAGGAACAGGCCCAGGCGGCCGCTCGGTCGTTTGATCGATGCACGCGCCTGCCCCCGGCAAATCCTGGGCAACTGTCAGGCCTACGCTTCGGGCAAACCGTTCGAAGTTGCCGCGGGAAGTCGGCAGGTCAGGCGCGCTATGGTATCTCGCGGCGAAAGAAGGTTCACCGTTACGGCCAGAATATCCACTCCGTGACTGCGCTTGATCTACTGCAAATGCATTGAATGGAATCGCGGTCGCGCAAACGGAAGCCATCGCAAACATCAGCTTAAGCATCATTTGTCGCATCCTAGAGATGCCAAACAGAAGTCGCCACTAAGATTGTGTAGAAGTACGAAAAACGGAAGGGGCTGCACGTGCAGACCTTTCCGTTATCTGCATTTTTTTCCAGGCAGTTGGCTTGACATCACGCGGGTTCGCTTAGACATCTACAATGCCCAGCTCCGTGACGACTGATCGAGCCCCGAGTCATCCAGAAGGAAAATTCTTCAGCCATAGACCTCCGCCCAAGTCCCGAGCGGAGACCAAATTACTTTCCAAACTCATAATCATCAAGAAGACGCTGAAAAATTGCCCTCTCTTCATCGTTCAGGGTTCTATCGTCGCGCAAAGCGGCTACACGCTCAAATTCCTCGTCGGTCTCGATAAATCCTCGCTTTAGAACCTTCCCGTTTTTTCGAGACATCCAAGCGCTCACCAAAGCGACAGATGGCGCACCAGCCTCGGCAAGCTTGCGATCAACTTCCTGTCTACGTTCGGGAGAGGCGCCTTTCAAGAACGATAACAAGTCGGAAATTCCTTGCGTCACAGACTTCATGGCGTCAGACGCGCTCTTGGCCTCCCAGCGCTCAAGAACTGCAGCCGGATGGTCTTCTGCGGGAAGCCCCCGAATGTCCAGCAATGAGTCGACAAGGACCAAGCAGAACGTCTTGAGTGCCTCATATGAAATCCCAGAACCCTTGGTCACGGCTTTGCTCCTGGACTTCCATCCGCAAGAGGGCCGCCAAACTGCTGAGTTGACGACCCCATGTACAGATCACGAATCTGATTGAGGAAGGCTCTGGCAAAAAACCATGCTCCACTCCACCCGGCCCCCCGGTTCCCTGTAGCTGGACTAGTTCGTTAGTGCCACACCGAGAGCCCATAGGCGCGAGGATCAATCCCCGCTACGTTGGCGTGGACACGGTGAAGCATTCCCATAAGCAACCGGACTTCTTCGGAATTGAACCCATCAAGCGCTTTTGATTGCTTCGACACCCTCCGGGCCTGGCTCCGCCGCATCATCGAGCAGCTTCCGCGGCGTCACATAACTTGCAACTGGTACGAGTTGTCCAGATCAAGGGAGCGGAGGCTGCAGGATCCTAGGTGAACGATTCCGAGCTTACCGTAGTCTTCGACAAACGTACCGGTCAGACGTACCCGCTTCCTATCGTATCGGTTGACATCTTTCATGATGCGCCCCGCAGACAACAACGTAATACACGCATTGCCGGCGTCATTGTCTTTACCAGGCATTTTTTCCAAAAGAAAACGACGCTCAAATCCAACGTCTACATATCCCTCGACCGTGACGACGCGTCCATTGAATCTCCCCGGATCCGCCAAGAGCTGAGACGGTGTTACAAGAGGTAGAGATGAAGGAGGAGCCAACAGTTGCTCGGCAGAGCAACCCATCGCAAACATACAGAAAAACAGGACCGATAAAGGTTTCATGAGACCTAAGGCGACGAGGAGTTCAAGAAATTCTCGATGTTTCGATTCAGATTTTCTTGTTGCAGGCGCACCTCACGTGGGGTCATCGAACCTTCGATCATTCGAAACTGTAGATTACCAGATGCCAGTTCGCTTACTCCGACCCTACCAAGGCTCACTACGACATTCGGAATCCCGGGACTCATAAGCGGACCGAAGTCACCAATTCCTTTCGTATCGCTAACCACTCCGTCCGATCTGCCATCGATATGCCCATGCATAACGGCCACTGCACCTTCCGGCACCTTGGCCGAGGCGGTGTCCTTTGTCGCCGATTGAGTTGTCGTCGCATTCGCTGCACGTTGCGCGGTTGCCTGCCCATCGCTATTGACAACGACAAAACCAAGCTTCTCAACCTGAGGCTCACCCTTGCGCACCGCAACCATCGACTTGTTGTCGACCACAAGCGTACCCAGCGCTGGGGACAATGTGATGTTCCTGTCACCTTGGCGAGCCGCCTGCGCTGGCGAAAGATCCGCTTGCAGGCATACGGATGCCTTCTGCCCCGGGCATGCTGCCTTTCCGCTTGGATCGATGTTCGCCACGGGATTCAAGTTCGCATAGCTATAGCGGGCAAAGCTAAAAGCGTCACCTGCCGCAGATCCAAGTGGATCGACCGATAAGAAACGCCCTAGTATTGGATCGTAGTATCGAGCTTGCATATATATCAGCCCCGTATCTACGTCGTTAACATGTCCCGTGTATCCTGGCCCTTGCTCCGGCGCACCAGCTACTTGGCTGCCGTAAGGCCGATAATCAGCCGTCGACAACACAGTGCCAGCAGCATCGGTTGTCGCTAACACGGTCCCTTCCGGGCTGGTGTAGTAATACGTGACCACCTCTGCGGCATGCAGCCGACCGGTCGCCATCAACAGTCCGAAGAACAGACCAAGAAAACGCACGGTCGTGCGCGAACACCACGTCGAACTCACCGTAGTCTCCCCTGTCACGGCCATGCCGAGCATCGCATCGCGAGCACGCGACTGCCAGAAAGCCCCCATTCGCCATCCCCTGTCGAACTGCTGGTCGAGACGAAACCGTCCGATCTCATTCCGTACTCTGTGTCGCGGGTTATACGACCATGGCGACATGAAGCGCAATAGTTTGCGAATCGATCGAATTAAGGCCCTTATGACGGCCCCCACCTACAAGCACTTTCGCGAATCCTCGTGCCGAATATGCGCATTGCCCTCACGAACCTGCATGACCAAGTTGTCCGCGGAACGGTACAGCTAGCGTCCAATGCGGTGTGTTTCAGCGTCCACTCCACCGAACGCACGGTATATTCGACACCCGAGATCACCGTCCATGGACTGCTTCGATGCCCTCGTTTTTCCGCTTCGCGATTCAGACTCTCACGGAACGTCACTCCGAGGTCTGGTCTTTCTATGGCAACAATAAACAGGGGTGCCTATACGCCAATCGGGCCTCCATGAGCGGATGGCTCAAGATCAGTTTTCATGGCTCCGGGTTCTGCCACATCAAGGCTCGAGATTCCCCGGGTGCGAAGGAAGAGAGGGAGCACGCTTGGCGCGCACCGGAAGCGGAAGGGACAAGGCCGGTCCATCTCATGCGCATGATCTACGATCTCAATCGGCAACGCGCTTCATTGCCCCGCGACGACCGGGTCAAAATGTTGTTCGAGGCTTGGGGCGGCATAGGGAGCGTGCATCTGAACGTCTACGCCGGGCCCATTGGCGAGGTGATGGCGTTGCCCGACCACAGCACGACGATTGGCGACTTCTCGCTTGGCACTTCTCGAAGAATCGTGTTTGCCCTGGAGATGGGGCCTCCGCAAATGGCGGTGCCGGAACCTTTATCGGGCATGGCTCTTCACTGGGATCCCGCGGAAGTCTCTGACCAAGCCCCTTCACGAGTCAAAAATCTGATGGCCGTTTGGTATAGCGCTCCGGAGCATGCGGGAACCTTGACGCTGGTGGAGTCGTCGGCAGCCGAATTCCTGCTCTAGGCGCACGACGCAAAGGGCCCGCGGTTTGCTCCGTTAGGCGCTCGGATATTGCGAATCGTCCCCGACTAGCTCCTCTTGGTTAATCCGCTGGAATGTTGGTTCGATTGAATGGACGGACCGGCGGTGGGTAGCTCCTGACGGACCTGACCCTGATTCCGTTCAAGTTCCTGCGAAACATGGCCGATAATGGGTCATCAGTGCGAGACAGGGGATGCCATGGCCACCATCACTGCCCGGTTCGACCTCGGCATGTTCCCGCCGACCGCCGTCATCGCAGCATCCCACCGCTTTACGGGTGCGTACAGCGTGCGCATCGAACGTAACGACGACATTGCCATCGTCACCCTCACCCCGCGCGGTGAGCCACTGCGTGGGGTCGAGGATGCGCTCCACGACGCCGTGCTCGATGAGGCGCTCCGGGAGACGGTGCGCGAACGCACCCAGGTAGTCCACGACACCCTTGTCCGTGCCGCCTACGCTGGCGTACAGGCCGCCCGTCCGTGAAATTCCAGGCCGCTGATGCTTTCGGCAACACGGCGCCCTATGCCCTGCTCCCGTTCCGCTTCCGACGGCTGCCGTTCGACCGGGAAAGGATGGTCGTCACAAACCTCGCCGGCGACTGGCTGATCTGCCGGGCTGACGATCTCACCGCCCTCGTCAATGGAAAACTCGACCCCGCCCATCCCCTAATTGCGGATGCCCTCGCGCGGTCGTTGATTGCCGGGGACGCGGAGCGCACAAGTTTCGCCCCGCTCATCAGCCAGATGCGGACCAGGAAGGCGTACCTTGCCGGGGGGCCGAAACTGCACATCTTCGTCGTCTCGCTGCGCTGCCACCACACCTGCACCTATTGCCAAGTGTCCCGCGCCCCGGTCGAGGGCAGCGGCTTTGACATGGCAACAGGTGCCGGCGAGCTTGCCGTCGAGCGACTCTTCGAGTGGCCATCCAAGGAACTAACGGTCGAGTTCCAGGGCGGTGAGCCATTGCTGCACTTCGACCGCGTCCGCCACCTCACGGAAGCCATCGTTGAACGGAACAAGACCGAGGGCCGTACGCTGAGGTTTGTCATTGCCTCGACCTTGCACGATCTGACCGACGACCAGCTCGCCTTCATGCGGGAACACGGCTTCGCCCTGTCGACTTCCCTGGACGGCCCGGAATGGCTGCACAACGCCAACCGGCCACGGCCGGAGAAGGATTCCCACCGGCGCACCCTCGAAGGCATCGAACGGGGCCGGAGGGCGCTTGGCGACGATGCCGTCTCGGCACTCACCACGCTCACGCGGAAGACCACCGCGCCGAAACCCGCTCCGGTAGGCGAGCGAAGGTCAACGTAACCGTGGGAGAACGGCGTCATCAGTTGGGAGAGCAGGAGCTGGCCGTAAGTCTCCACGAGCGGGTAAGCGCCCTCGTTTACAGCAAGGAGGTGGTCGAGGGCCGCACGGTAAAAATAGACGAAGTCCTCCATCGGTTAGCCGCTGCGCGCCTTCGTCCTCGCTGCAAAGCCGTAATGGCTGAGCGGGCGAAGCGAAATGGCGTGAAAGCCCCGACGACGGTATTCGTCGATGATTTCGGCAGGATGCGCGAGACTCTACGACTTCGACGGCCAGGTCTACCCCTCCGACGAGGCGCGAATGCTCGCTGCCATGGGTGAGCGCGGGTTTGCCATCGGCACCGTCAAACAAGATATCGGGACCTGGCTTTCGTCTCCTGCCATGGGCCGCATCCTGAAGGCCGGTGTTGCCGAATCCCTGCCTACCTGCGCCGACTGCGCCTACGTGCCCCTCTGCGGCGCCGACCCCATCGACCACTTCGCCCGCCAAGGCAATGAACTGGGCCATCGTCCGACAAGCGCCTTCTGCACTCGCCAGATGGGGCTATTCGACCTCTTCATCGAGCAGTTGGAATCCGGCAGCCAGAGCATGCGTGCCATGCTCGAGTCCTGGGCGCTCGCACCCTTGGCAACGGAGGCCGCATGACTGCGCGCCTCGATAGTCGAGCCCGGATGGAGGGATTCTCTGCCACGGGTCTCTACAAGATCGTTGACCTTGCCGGGTTTGCCACATCCCGCATTCCGCTCGAACACCTTGTGCTCGACGTCCGCGACCCACGGGTCGAACCCCACGTTGCCACGCTGTCGACACTGCCCTTCGCCGGCCTCCTGACGGACAACGTACCGGAGGCCTCACCCCTGCCCTGGATATCTGCACAGGGCCTCGGTATCGAGCTCGGTGCAGGCGATGTCGTCGAAGTCGACCCTGCACGCAGCAAGCTCGCACGGCGCTACCAGAGGGGTGCCAAGGGCAACGTGCTCTTTGCCACAGAGCGCTGCAACTCCTTTTGCCTGATGTGCTCGCAGCCACCGCGCGAGGTCAACGATAGATGGCGGGTCGATGCGATGAAGGCTCTCATCGAGCTCATCGACGACGACGCCCCCATCCTTATTGTGAGCGGTGGTGAGCCCACCCTACTGGCGATGGGCTGGTGGATGTTCTGACCCATTCCATCCAGATCGCTTCCCTCACCGTGGGCGACTCCACTGGGTAATCCATTCCTCGAGCAACCGGAAGTGCGAACGGCCGTGCTCATCGAAGCCAACTGGTCGCAAAGGGGGCTCCGGCCATGGGCGTGTGGGCAGGCGCCTCCGACATGGCAAGTCGGTACATGTGCCCTGAAGGGCGTCAGCGAACGGACTGGACCACAGGCACGAGGGCAAGGGTGAACCGGGGTGGCTCGCCACGTGTGGCCTGCACATACTCGGACCTGACCCGGTAACGCCCTGGTCGAAGTGACAGGACACGGGACTCGGCGAGACTGGCGACTTCCAGCTCCCCTTTCGCACTGATTTCCAGCATGACTTCTATCGAGCGCACGGCGTCCGGTGACGACTCAGGAAACGCGTCTTCGACGATGATATCGACCGATGAGGCCCATCCTGTATTGGTCACCGTTAAACGGAGAGCGCTCTCCTCCCAAGTGACCGCAAGAAACGTCGATGGACACGGCAGACCTTGCGGCCAAAAATCGTCATATCAAAGCTCTCAGTAAAGCGAACCGTCCTACCCAGCTAAGACCACGCCGCTCTCTGGTCCAAAGAAACGTGTGAACACCTCGGCCGCTGCAGGGCGTGCCGTCAGAGCTCGCATATCAACGAGCGGGCCGCTACGGCCTTCGGCCACCGCCCGAGGGTCTCCCACTGCTATGTTGAACGTCCGAGCACGAGGTTTTACCTTGTTCGGACCCATGCCAATCACCTACGCCCATGCCCTGTAGCCGCGGCGCCGCCCACCCCGATCGCGCCACCAGCCTTCGGCTGTTCGCGAGCTCAGCGGGCCATTGCCAGAATCCCAATTGCCTGAGCCCGTTGTTTGCCGAGACGGGATCCGCCACGGTCCACTTCGCAGAAATGGCCCACATCATCGCGGCAGTCGACGGCGGTCCGCGAACGAACCCCGGGCTGGCTGCCGCAGAACGAGGTGCATTTGAGAACTTGATTCTTCTTTGCGCCAACTGCCACACCGTCATCGACAAGGCGCCCGACGACTTTCCAGACGCGCGAGTCCAAGAGTGGAAGCAAGTCCATCACGAGCGGATCCAGCAGGCATTCGGACTCCTGCCGTATCACGACCGCGCCCATGCGCGAAATGCAATAGAACCCTTGCTGCGCCAGAATCGCCATGTCTTCGAACAGCTCGGACCGGACAACGACTACCATTACGATCCCGAGAGCGAACTAGCCTCGGTCTGGCAACGCAAGATGTTGTCTGTGATTCTGCCCAACAACCGAAAAATCCTCGCAATTGCGGACGCCAATCGTCACCATTTATCGGCGGACGAATACGGGTCGGTTGAGGCGTTCCGTCAACACGTGGACGATCTAGAGGCCAAGCACGTCGCCGGCGGCAACGCTCCGGCAAGCCGATTTCCTACCGCTCTACGTGATTTGTTCGATTAGCGCTACGAAGGGCTCCATAATCATGACCATAGCCACATGGGTAGCCGAGCGTCTGAAAGATGCCAAAGACGTCACGGGCGTCACTGTTCTCGCGGCGAATGTCATCCAAGTCTCTCGATCGGAGCGCCCTCCGTTTCTCGCGGGAATCGTGGGGGAAATGAGGGTTGACAGTGAGCATATCGAACCATTGGTCGGCGGCAAGCACGCTGTCGAAATCATCGCAAATGTTCCCAAAGGTGCGTTCTGGACGGGCGGCGCCCTCTCGCTGGCTCGCCAGCATCAGATCGCCACAGGTGCGTTTGGCGACCTACTGCGCGTGCTTTCGCTTGCTGATGTCCGCAGCTTTGTGCCGTCTGAAACCGCTTTTATCGAGCGAGGCCTGCGTCAGCACCGTCGCATTGCAGGATTTGATCGTGTCCACGATCGGCTTTACCGGATCCGACTTCGCAACGAGGATCAGTCTGAAGTGATGGCGGTGATGTTAAACGAATACGAGATGACGGCTGATCACGTTCGCTCAGCCCGCGATCGATACGGGCCATTCTCAATCGTGGTGAAGACCAATCCAAATGGGCGACCGACCACGTCGGCGATCAACGTCGCAGGCCAACTGTCAGCCGAGATTCTGATGTGGGGCGAGCTTCTTAGTCACCTGAACTCGCTATGAGAACGTTTCGATGTGATGCGTTCGCGACACCGTTGCTTGACGCCATTGCCAGGGCGAGAGCGAGCATACCGTCAGTGCGGTGGTTCCTGTTTGGGTCCATCCTCACGAGTAAACGACCCGTGAGCGACATTGATCTGCTTGTGATCTATACCTCGGACAACGAAGCTTTCCAAGTCCGGAGTCACTTGGCCCAGGTGGCGGTGGAGATCCCGGTTCACCTGCTCTTTATGACGCCGGAGGAAGAAGGTCAAACCGACTTCATCAGCGTTACCGGAGCGGTTGAGCTCAGGTAAAGGGATTTCCATTGTATGCGGTCCATTCGCTTGCGTCGCCAATTCAATTCCACGGGAGAAACGGGTGGGGGCGCCCATCCGTTAGTCAGCGCCGTGCCATCCTGACAAACTCAATCGTTGGGCACCAACGTATGGACATGAGCCATGATGCGACCCGCAAGATTAAAGACATCACGCCCTGCGATTTCGTGCTTCTCGGAAAGCGTAAAAACATCTTCCTGATGCGCATGCGCCTTTGTCCCGGGATCGGGATATCGCCCCGCCCACACCACGAAGTGGGTCAGCACCTGCAGAACGGCGCGATCCTTTTCCGACAGGTCTGGGATGAACTCGGCCAACGCGTTTAGATCATGGCTACGAAACGCACGCTCGCGCACCATGAACTCGTCGACACCCAAACGGATGATCGTCATTGCCTTAAGAGCCACTTCCAGGCTGTAGCCAACGAGCATCAGCGCGACCGCGCAATATTGACTATCGCAAATGCCGCGCACTTCGAAGGGCATCGTGTCAAAGGATGGCTCAGTGCGAATCACTGTGATGGCGGCCTCGGTAAGCGCCTGTGCCTGTGACAACCACAGCATCGGCGCCTTTAAGTCCTCCGGTGAAGGCGGCTTGGTAGGGTCAGCTTGTCCTCCGTTAATCTCTTGGAGGGTTGCCCAGCGCGTCCATGCGAGGGCCGCATAGCCAGCAGGGTCTTGCTTGAACTTTTCGCGGTTGGGCAACAACACGTCCATCGTGAGAGGTTTCCACGTCGAGTGACAGGGCAATTTGCCATCCTTGTTCATGGGATACTGTAGAGCCTCGCCCTAAAGCGGCTTCGGAAAAGCTTGAACAACCTGCCCCGCCAGAACTGACAACGGCGAAGGCGCGTCAGTCTGCACGCGCTTCACCGTCCGGGAAATGGATCGAAGCCCGTCGAGATCAACGGCTGGGCCCCATCTCCGGCCCCGCCATACGGCAGATGCATGTGGCTCTTTAGACCGTCGGTGCCGCCACCCGCCCTGAATGAGAATTGTCTCATTGACCAAAGGTCCGGGTGCGTGTATCGGAGCGTAAGGAATGCTCGCAAACTCCGCCGTGGGTCACGGTTTCTCACCACCATCCTTGCTGCCGCCGCATGGTTCGCTTATCACCGCGACGCCGGGCGAGACCGCCCGGCAACTGATGTCTTGCCTTCCATACAAGGAGTTGTCAGATGCGCATACCCAGCCTCTCTTCCCTCATGGCGACAGCCACCTTCGCCCTGTCGCTTACCCTCGCGTTTGGATCCCTGTCCCCGGTTTCCGCCTCCCCCGCCCAGACAGCCAGTGAAAGCGCCCGGGTCATTGGCGCCGAGGAAGACCTCCGCCACCTGCTCGGAAACCGATACGCGACGTTCGAGCGCAACTTTACCCAGACCGCCAACCCGGTGCTGTTGAAAGATGGCGGCCTCTTCATCGACGGCTGGCGGAGCGGCGCGCCCCTCGCCCATGCCGCCGCGTTCATCCACTATCCGGACGGGCGCACCTTCGCCGCATGGTTCGATGAGGAGACGGGCCACATCACCTACGTTGGTGATGGCCCGGTCCATCCGGCGATCGTGGTCTGGGCACGGCGCTTCGGCCCGACCATTGAGGTCCTCCCCGCATCGACGCAAACGCGAGCCCATGTGCAGGCACCCGACATCGTCACCCTTGCCGATTCGCCCACGGCCGAAGATCAGGTGGAGCTGCGCAAGGTCGCTGCTTCCATCTGGGGCCAGAGCCTCGCATCGAGCTGGGACATGAATGCCGAAGTCGGTGACATCCTCGGCACGGTAACTCATGAAATCATGGAATGCTCCGCCGCCTTCAGTCTCGTGCCCAAGCCCGTCGGCTGGGTCCCGGGCTGGTCGTACATCGCAAAGAGTGCCCTGTCGGTCGTTGCATACATCACCGGCGTGTCGTCTGACCGGGTGTACAAGACGTGCGTCACTGCCGCAGCGCTCAACTGGCGCAGCGCCATCGAGCTGGCGTCGGCCGGAATCTAGAAAAATGGGGGAGTTCTTCGCTTTCCTTGCCGGCCTCGTCACCGACTACGTCGGCCAGGTGGGGGGACGTCGTGCCTGGTGGATTCTCGGCGCGGTGGTTGTCGTGCTCATTGTCGTTTTCGCGCTGGTTGCCGCGCGGCATTGAAGGTCACCTGCAGATGGATCCATCACGCGTTCCGCCTGCAGGTCCACGCCGCTCAGAGCAGGTAGCTCACCGCCCCTCTCCGCTTTCATGCCAGCGAGCAGTAACGCGAGCGCAGAAGTCCATCATTCGCTGGACCCGACGGCGCTCCCGTTACATCTCCTCGACGCCACCTAGCCGGAGGCGGCTCGAGGTCGTGCTGTTGCTGGCCACATGAACCATCTTCCAACGCAGCCTCGTCCTTCCTGCTTCAGCAGCGGCCGCTTCCAACCGCCTGCCCGAGGCCACGATTGCGTCGGCCAGTTCCCTTCGCGTCCTGGCCATTCGATGCTTCCGTCAAAGATACAGAGCTAACGCAAAATGCCAGTTCGTCAAGTGGGCAACGAAAACTTTGCCACCCATCCGACGTTGCCGCACCGACGTCCGTGGGCTGCCTCGCTGGCAGGGCTGCCCCTCTAGGCAAAAGCATCGGGGTCTGGCGCGACGAGGTAGTCCAGCTTTCCGATGGCGTCGAGCACCTGCTGTTTCGGCGCGTCCATACCGTACGACGTGTGGTGCTCATCGTCGAGTTCATGGCCAACATATGCAGCACGCAGTTCGGTGACACCGACAGCCTGCAGCGGCTGGATGACGGTTTTCCGGAACGAAGGGAAGCCCAGCTTTCCGACGTCGGGTTGAGGCAGCACAAAGCCGCAGTGTCTGGCAAAAGCCTTCGACGACTAGTCCCCGCACGTGATGGCACCCTTTCCCACGCCTCGTGCACCGGGCGCTTCATGCCAAAGAACTTGCCAAACTCACTATGGCCAAACGCTTGATGACCGAAGTCTTCAGGATGGTGCCAGAGGCAATGTCCGCTGGCCATCCGTCAATGGCGCGGTCAATGCGCTTGGAATGTGACTTAGGCCAACGCTCAAAACGGAATATCGTCCTCATCCGAGGAGGCGGATGTCGCTACCGGCATCCGCTTCAGCCGATCCTCCACCGCCTTTACGAAGCGGACCGTGCTCGCCACATGGTTAAAAATCAGCAACGCCTCGTCGTAGCTCAAAATGGCGTTGTCATGCGCCAGGGAATGTTGGTTGCGCACGTGGTTGAAAGCTTCGAGGTTGGCGATGCTCGATTTCAGGATGCGTTCCGCCATGTCCGATCCGATTAGACCCTGGGCGCGAAGTGCTTTGACGTAAGCACCAAAGAGACCATTCAATGGAACACTGCGGTCGACGCTGATCTGGCGGCCCTCGCACAACGTCCTTACATACTTGACCAGGAACGTGTGCAGGCGATCGAGGCCCATCTCTGGTTGGTTCTTCTCGATGCTGTCCCGTGCCGATTTCGCAACCGCTTCAAAATCGCGGTCGTCGGTGGGCGCACTGATCGCGTCGAGGTCGACAACCGGTTGGTCGAGCGATAGGCGCGAAATGATGGCACGGACGTCTTCGACCAGATGCGCATCCTTACTGAGGATCTTTGCGTCCGCAGCGTGATCCAGCAAAGCGTTCAGGCATAACGCCACGACACCGTTCGGCTCCTGCGCCCAGAAACTGCGGAGACGGTTCGCCTTCGAGGTGCCCATGGACCGATACTTCGGCTGGTCA
Organism: Luteibacter sp. HAY1-4A; assembly: GCF_056755355.1. Taxonomy (NCBI): domain Bacteria; kingdom Pseudomonadati; phylum Pseudomonadota; class Gammaproteobacteria; order Lysobacterales; family Rhodanobacteraceae; genus Luteibacter; species Luteibacter sp. HAY1-4A. The sequence goes on along the minus strand of NZ_JBNDHZ010000006.1, from coordinate 81,354 downwards.
ATGTCCTTGCCCACGAACTCATCAAAGAACTCGTGGAACGTCCGGTCCGAGAAATTCAGGACGTAGCCGCTGCCCATGTCGAGCAGTTGTTCGAGTTTACGGCGTTCCCGCGAGTTGATATCCGACACGTTCGCTCCAAACGGGGTGCAACCCCAGCACCGACGGTAAAAACCTTAGCCAGCGACGGGCGCCGATGTTATCGGCGCTCGGCGGTGGCATCCCCTTCCTCATCCTTGCCCGGCACGATCGCCGCCAATCCCGCCTCGATATCGAGCCCATGCGTTGCGGCCAGAATGGCAACGTAGATGCCGAACACGCCCCGCAGTTCTCCCAGGGCCTGGCTGAACTCCCAACTCGCGTAGTGCCCATGGTCGAAACCGTGTCGGACAACAGCGCCGTCTTCCGGGCCCACTGCATCGAGAAACTTCCGGCATGCGGCTCGCATCGCACGAAGGCTTTGCGTCAGCTGTCCGTCACCGGTCCGCTTCCCCAGTTCGCCGGTCAGAAACTCTCGGATGCGGAGCACCGATTGAACTCCGTGGGACGGCACTTCCATTTCCGACGGGACATAGAGCACCCGACGATCCTCCAGGAACGCCAGCACGCGACGTGCTGCGGCGCGCTCCGCCTCAGGAGGGGTCCACTGGATTCCAAAGGCCGGAACACTGAACCTGTAATGCGTGACAGCGCTTCCTGGAACTTCATGGCTCCCCCCTGCGTCGGACTGACTGGCCCAATTTTGCTCGCTTGTGCTTGAGCCTGGCCGACCGGCAAGCGCCTGTTCGATCTCCGGTGGCCCAAGTGACCAGATCCGTGCTACAGGCCTGGCACCAATCCTGGAGTTGGAACCCGTCTAGCCGGACCACGCCCCGTTCGGCCGCCGTCACGTAGTTCTGAGTCCGGCCAAGCCGTTCCCCTAACTCGCCCTGCGTCAGCCCGGCACGCGTTCGGATGGCACGAAGTGTGGCGAGGAACGCCTGATTTTCCGGCCGATAGTGCGACTTTGGCGCCCCCCCGTCGGCTTCACTGTCTGGTGCCATGGCCTGCTCCGAAACTGATCGGGCTCCAACCCTATGACGCATAACCAAATACACAGTCTTTGTGTTTTTGCTTACCCTACGTTTGAGCGGTCGATTTTAGTTTCGGCTCGCCAAGGAGGGATGGGCGACGCCTTGGTGACTCAAACACTCCGGCCCCTCCCCAGAAGCTGAGCCCGGCCGGCGCCACAACCACGGGTGCTACCTTCGACCCGTCAGCCCAGTCCACGGAGGGGCATTGGGGCATCTTCAACACGTTTCGCCCGAGCGCATCCTTTCCTCGTGTCGCCCTGACGTTCCTCCGGTTCGGAGCCTATGAGCCGTGCGCGCCACGATCTGGCTCCATCTTCAATCCCGAATGACCGGGGGTAGCATCCGTCACGACGCGAACGGACGGTTGGGCCATTGGCTCATGTTTCCGTCGCACGGTCTAAGATTGGCCGCTATAAGAACGGCTGCCGCTTCCCAGGCCAACTGTCATTTTCCATCGTCTGTGCGAGATCCACCGAACCCAGCCGGCGAACCGACGAAGCAGCAATAAACTGGGCTGCCAGGGCAAGTCTGACGACATCGAAACGCGTCAACCCTTCCGCCTTATACCGACTGTCCACGTAGTCCGGAAACCGCTTGACGACTTCGGAGATCAGAGCATCGTCCCTATGGGGCTTTACTTTCGCCAAGGACGCTGACAACACCGAAAGGTGGTGCTTAAACGCATACTTTTCGCCCAGGTAAGTCAACGTCCCTTTCAGCGACAACTCAGCGGTGAGGCATATGGGTTGCAGCACGCTATCCACGCCGGGCGTCGTAGGCAGGATCGTGCCGACGTCGGAGAGGTTCGAGGCTGCCATGTGCCAGAGATCTGCAGCGCCAGCGTGGGAGGACGCCAACACCTCCACACCATTCGCGAAGTCGTGCAGGTCAGCGAAGGCCAGAGCGGTTCCCGCAGCGATCTGCGGGTTCTCCTGGCACCACGACCACCAAGAGGCCTCGTCTTTGAACCCCACTGCCTGCCATGGCGTCACCGTCGACGATCCGAAGGCCACACCCAACGTCACCTTTCGCGCTTGGTCCCCCGACACCACTAATCCAATCCCCATTCCCGGCCAGGTCTCATCCGCATGGGGGAATAGCGCCCTATAGGCCTCGGTGATTTTCTTGACCTCGGGGTTGGCAAACACGCCCATCGAGAAGTCGCCGCCAAGCAACTCGACCGCCGCCCTAAGGGGCCGGGCGTGGGGTTTCACACCCGCCTTGGCATATTTAAGGTCGAGGGCGCGGAGATCGGCGCTGCTCCATGTGGATGTCATGACGGGATCCTGTTATCCATCGGACTTTTACCTGCGGGGGCCACGCGCGCCTGACGGGCATATGACGGTGGCGGACGCTCGATGATCGGATGCGGTGACAGACTTGCCAACCCAAATCCCGATTGCCAATTGGGGCTACATCACCCCTGCCTCAATACCCTCGCCCCAGCTTTGATAGGCTCAATTTTTTGACTAGGTTAGTTTCCCCTGCGCACGATCCAGGCTTGGGAGGTGCCCACCTTTCTCACTAACCACCGACGAAGGACTTGCAACATGCTGCACCAAGAAAGAGATTGGAGTTTGGTGTTTCTTCGGGTGAGCCAAGTGCTCATGATCGTTTCACCGTCGTCGTAGACCCAACGAGGAATGACGTTAGGGTGATGGGGGTCCCTTCCCAGAACACAATCATGGATGGAACTGATCGGTCTTTAAATGCCAGCAACAGGCCACCTATAAAGTGCGACCAACCGAAGATTCCAAACGCCGTTTTCGAAGACTCTCTAAGAGCCTGAAAAACAAGGGCGAGACGAGGCTGGCGGAGAGAGTGGGATTCGAACCCACGGTAGGCTTACACCTACGGCAGTTTTCAAGACTGCTGCCTTAAACCACTCGGCCATCTCTCCGTATTTGTCGCACCGTCTGGGCATTGCACCCACCCGGTTTGCCGCTTCGAACGCGCCAGGACCCCTGCCCCGGCGCGCCCGATTGTACCTCAGGCGATGACTTCGAGCCCCGCCATGTACGGCCGCAGCACCTCCGGCACCTCGATAGTGCCGTCCGGCTGCTGGAAATTCTCCATCACGGCGACCAGGGTCCGGCCCACGGCCAGGCCGGAGCCGTTGAGGGTGTGCACCAGTTCCGGCTTGCCCGTGGCCGGGTTGCGCCAGCGGGCCTGCATGCGTCTTGCCTGGAAATCCGTGCAGTTGGAGCAGCTGCTGATCTCGCGATAGGTGTTCTGGCTGGGCAGCCATACCTCGAGGTCGTAGGTCTTGGCGGCGGCGAAGCCCATGTCGCCGGAGCACAGCTGCACCTTGCGATATGGCAGCTTCAGTGCCTGAAGCACGGCTTCGGCGTGGCCCACCATTTCCTCCAGCTGCGCCATGCTGGTGTCGGCGGTGGCGATCTGCACCATTTCCACCTTCTCGAACTGGTGCTGGCGGATCATGCCGCGGGTGTCGCGGCCGTAGCTGCCGGCTTCCGCGCGGAAACACATGGAGTGGGCAGTCATGCGCATGGGCAGTTCGTCGGCTTCGACGATGCTCTCGCGTACGAGGTTGGTCAGGGCCACTTCCGCCGTGGGAATGAGGTAGCGCTTGCTGTCGCCCACCTGGGTGCCGAAGAGGTCTTCCTCGAACTTGGGCAGCTGGCTGGTGCCTTCCATCGCGCCGGCGTTCACGATCAGCGGCACGTTGTGTTCGAGGTAGCCGTGCTGCGTGGTGTGCAGGTCGAGCATGAACTGCGCGAGTGCGCGGTGCAGATGCGCGAGCTGGCCGCGGAGGACGGTGAAGCGGGCACCGGAGAGCTTGGAGCCGGCTTCGGCGTCGAGCCAGCCGTGGCGGGCGCCGAGGTCCACGTGGTCCTTCACTTCGAAGTCGAACGGACGCGGATGGCCCCAGCGGAGCAGTTCCACGTTGTCGTTCTCGTCCTTGCCGAAGGGCACGGATTCGTCGGGCAGGTTCGGGATGCCGAGGGCGATATCGGCCAGCTTGGCCTGCACTTCAGCCAGGGCGTGTTCGTTGGCCTTGAGCTTGTCGCCGATACCGGCCACCTCGGCCATCAGGGGCGCCACGTCTTCGCCCTTGGCCTTGCCCTGGCCGATGGCCTTGGAGCGGGTGTTGCGCAGGTTCTGCAGCTCCTGCGTCTCGGTGGAAAGCGCCTTGCGCTCGGATTCGAGGCGCTCGATCGTGGCCACGTCGAGGTCGAAGTTCCGGGCGGCGCGGAGGCGTTCTGCCGTTTCGGCAAGGCGGCCGCGCAGGAGGGCGGGATCCAGCATGTCTTGGCTTCCGTGGGTGTCGAATGCGGGATTATCGCAAAACGGGGCGGAAGCCGCTGGGTCCCCGCCTTCGCGGGGACGACGGTGGGGTTGGTCAGGACATCGGCTTTATCGTGGCGTTCGTCTTGCGCCCCAGCCACCAGCCCATGGCCGCGCCGGCCAGCAGCCAGCCGAAGGCCTGTTCCACCAGGTAGCCGGCGGTGAAGGCGCCGGGGAAGCGATACCAGTTCCAGAAGGGCACGCTCAGCGCCAGCCAGGAGAAGACGCCGAAGGCCAGGCCGATGCACAGGCCGCGCATCACGCCGAGGCCGGCGGCGCGGACCAATACCAGGGCGATCAACAATGCGGCCAGGGTGTCAGAGAGCCACTGGTGGAACAGGTTGCCCCCCATGGCGAGAGGGTCCTTGCCGTTCGGGGTGTAGACGATGAACGCGTAGGGATTGGCTTTTGCCTTCTCCGAATAGGTTTTCATCGCCTGGTCGTTGCCGTGCATGGCCGGGTCGAAGTGCGGCAGGACGTATATGCCGTGCTCGGCGGGAAGCCCTTCGCGAAGGGCGGCGAGCACGGTGTCTTCGTTGGTCGGCGCGCGCATGGAAAGCTCGCCCAGCGGCAGCACCATGTGCGCGAACGCACCCCAGAAAAACATCACCAGACCGCCGATCAGTGTCGCAATGGCGATACGCATGGTCCTCTCCTCCCCGGGATGGTGGCCCGAGCGTACGTCCGCGCGGTTTTCGCCGGTATCGGACTTTTGGCAGGGGGCCCTTATGTCGCCGAGGGCTCTTCCCCGCCTTCGGGTGAACACTTCCCGCGGCGGATGCGCGAAGTCTGCCAGATGCGGATCACCAGCAACCCGCCCGTTCCGAAATTCGCTACCAGCTCGCCGGGCCACACGTGGCCGTAGTCCATGTTCTGGAATCCGAAGATGGCTCCGAGCATGCCGGCCACGTTCACCAACGCGCCGGCAGCCAGCAAGGCGTGGCAGGCGCGCAGCAGGCGATGGAAACGGCGGTCGGTAAGCAGCCACATGGCGCTTATCGTCACCACCACATTGCACGCCAGGTTTGCGTACAGATAGAACGCGCCGTCGTTCATGGGCGATTGCCTCCGGTAAATCGTTCGATCAAGCGATTGGCCAGGGATTCGCCCTGCGTGTCGATGAGCCGTTGCAGGATCATCGTCACACGCAGGCCGAAGCACCCGATGAGGAACGAAACGCCGGCGTGCACTTCCGCCGGCGAGTCGGGAAGGAAGCGTTCTTCCAGCGCGGGTGCGAGGAAGATCGCCAGCATGGCGCCGCACACCACCTGCACCACGGCGCGCTTGCGCGAAGGCTCGTTGCCGAGCGCCACGGGAAGGAAGGCGCCGCCGATTGCCGCCAGCAGGAGCCAGAAGCGGGTGAAGAGAAGCACGGAGTCCATGGCCGTGGCCTTATGGGCTGGGCGATGCAGCCGGCTTCAGCTTGCCGGACCAGTTGCCCTTGCCGATGGTGCCGGTCGTGGCGAAGGCGATGCTGAGAACCTTGCCGTCGGCATCCGGCGTCAGCACGAACTTCGCATCCTGCAGACCCTGGCAGAACATGCCGCCGCTGGTGGACGTGCCGAACGTGTAGGTCAGGCTGGACGACTCCTTGCCGCGCTCAATCGGCACACTGCAGCGATATGGCGATCCGAAGTGGACGCTCGATTCGCTGAAGCGGAATTCCGCGTCCACGGTATTGAGGTTCTCGCGCTTCAGCGTTCCCGCCCACACACCTTCCGGATCCTTGGCGAAGGCCGCGGCAGGCAGCAGGAGGCAGATCAAGGCGGCGACGCCGAAGGCCTTTACGTTACGCGTATACATGGTGGTCTCCCTTACGTTGTGGATGGCACGGTCACGCCCGAAGGCGCAGCCACACCGCGATACCGGCAAGGCCGGCGAAAACGAGCAAAAGCAGCGCGGAGCCCAGGATCAAGAACAGGCGGGAACGCGGCCGCTTCGGTGGTACGTCGAGGCAGGCGATGAGTGCGCACTCCCATTCGGGCGACACGCGCAGGCGCGACAGGCGTTCCATCAGCCGTTCCTCGCCATGGGCAACGCCACGACGCGACCGTCGATCGATATGTCCGGTTGCCATGCGTCGCTCGCGCGGAAGGCCACGCGCATGCGGTGCTGTGCCCTCCTCCGGAACCACGTGCGGGGCGCTGGCAGCAGGTCGATCACGAGACCGCCGGTACCGGCGCTGCCGCGCTCGTAGCGCAGGCGGCAATCGAATTCCACGGACAGTTCGGTCACCAGCGGCACGTGCGGATCGCGGAACCAGTTCAGCGGGATCACGACGGATTCCAGCGGTGCGTCGAAGGCGGAATCGCGCGGCACGTCCACGTGCAGCGCCTCGCCGCCCGCGTTGACCACGGCGTACTGCATGAGGCGGCGTCGGCGCAGCGCTTCGTTGGCCGCTTCAACGGACACGCGCAATGCATACAGCAACTGGTTGAAGGTGCAGGAGGCCATGGCGCCTAGGCCTCCGCCAGCCAGACGGGCTTGCGCGGGAACCCCACGTGGTAGCAAAGCCACTGCATCACCACCTGGTGTTCGCCCAGCTGCAGCACGTTGAAGCATTTCTCGATACCGATGATGCAGCCCTTGGGCGTATCGGTAAGACAGCGGTTGAGGAGCTTGCGCGCGTCTTCGATCTGCGCCTCGCTGCTCATCTGATTCGGGTTGTCGCTACCGACAACCACGCGTTTCACGAACTTCACGTCGGTCAGGTCGAACATCCTCTTCTCCCGGAAAGAATCGCGACGGCCTCACGGACGCCGCGACGAGTGCGTGGAGCGGGTCGCGTCTTACGTCGTGCCACCGGTACCGCCGGTACCGCCAGTACCTCCGGTACCGCCAGTGCCGCCGGCCGGCGGATTGGTGTCGATGGCCGGCACCGGGGTGGGCGGGCTGATCCGGCGGGGCGCGCAGGCGGTCTGCAGGATGTCCATGACGCGGGCAAGGCCTTCCGGCATGCCGTTGTCTTCGGCGTGCACTTCCACGTGGTACTTGGCCGAGTTGTCGGACGTGCGGGTGTTTTCCTTGTGCGTCGCGACCGAGCCGGACACGTGCGCGGTGGCCTTGAAGATGCCCCAGCCGATGGACATCTCGGCGCCGAATTCACCCTTCTTGTCTTCGCTTTCCACCTGGCTGAAGGACGACTTCACTTCCATGTCGAAGGTGATGTCCACCTTCGTGACGCTGAGGTTGGGTACCTTCACGATGGCGAGCAGCGGCACTTCGAGTTCCACGTCTTCCTCGGCGATGCCACCGGCCTTGGTGGGATCGTCGACGGGACGCTTGAAGCGGAACTGCGCGGTGCGCGTGGCACCCACGCCATTGGGATCGTTCGCGGCCGGCGGCATGAAGCCGATGACCTTGATGAAATCCGCGGTGGCCTGGGCCAGCTTCACCTGTGCTTCGCAGGCGGCACTGAGCGGCGAGCCGATCAGGTCGCCCATGGGCAGACCCTTGAACTGGCTGGATAGATTGACGAGTTCGTCAGCCATGATGTGACTCCTTGTGGTGTTTGACGCGGCGGGCGACGTGCGCGCCGCGGTTCAATACGGTCGACCCCTCAGTCGCCCGGTGTGAACGTCTTGTAGACCCCTTGCGTCTGCGCCAGGTGGTTCATGAGGCGCGAGGCGCCGTCGGTGGGTTCGCTTCCTTCCACGCGAAGCACCACGTGCACGTTGCCGCTGCGGCGGTCCTTGCCGCCCGCGCTGGGGTCTACGCTCAGGTGCGGGCGGGCCGCGGGCGGCTTGCCTTTCCAGTTCGGATCGACGTGCTCCTCGGCGGGCACCTCGCCTTCGACCAGCGGTCCGATGTCCGCGTCGAAGGTGATCTCCACGTCCTTGATGCGCAGCACGTTGGTCGACACCAGCGGCAGCAGCGGTGCGCGGTAAAGATCTTCGTCGGCCTCCCCCGCCTTGGGGTGCAGCGACGGCATGCGGATCACCACGCTCTTCGGCCGGTTGTCCTCGTCGAAGAAGTCGCTGAGGCGGGCCATCTGGTGTTGCTCGATGCGATCCTGTGCATCCACCACGGCGCCGGCGATGGCTTCGATCAGCGTGTTGAGTGAGGTCTGCGCGGCCATGGGTCACGCACCTCCCTTCGCCGTCGACACGCTATCGGGGAAGGAGTCCACCCGCGCGAGCCAGCCCCTCAGGAACTTGTTCAGTGCCGGTCGCTGGGCCACGAGGTTCGTGTAGTAGTCCTTGCGGCCTTGCTTGTATGCGCTGTAGAGCTTTTGCGGATCGGCGGCGGCCACGGCGGCCAACGTGCCCGGGCCGATCACGCCGTCCACGCCGAGCTGCGGCTTCGCGCCCAGGTTGTTGAGCACGCGTTGCAATAGGCGCGACGCATTGGCGCCCGCGTTCACCTGGAAGTCGAACACGATGTTCGCAAGTTCCTGGGGCTCGAGTTTGTCGCCGCACACCTTGTCCCAGTAGAGCGACTTGTAGATGGTGGCGGCCTGCGCGTCGGTGAGGTTGCGCAGGTTGTCGAGCGTGGGCGCGACACCGAGCAGGCTCTGAGCGCACTGCTGGAACGTGGCGATGGTCACGCCCTTGTTGGTCGCGCCACCGGGATCGACGGGATCGTTGACGAAGCCACCCTCGTGCTTGAGCAGCGTGGGAAAGAAGCTGTTGAAGTCGGCCATTACGGTGCACTCCTGTTTCGGCGCGGTGGCGCCGGCCGGTGTACTTTCCGCTCGGGCCGAACGTGGGAGGATCGGTGAAATGCTGATTACTTTGTTTTGGGTTGCTGATTGCCCGGCGCGTTTTCCCGCGCGGCAAACTCAAGGTTCCAGCGTCGTCAGCCCTTCGCGCAGGGCGTAGCGGGTCAGCTGTGCGATGCCGCTGATGCCCAGTTTCGCCATGATGTGTTCGCGGTGCGTGCCTACCGTCTTGACGCTCACGTGCAGGCGCTCTGCGATGTCGCGAGCGCTCAGGCCTTCGGCGAACAGCTGCGTCACTTCGCGTTCGCGGGCGCTCAGGGCTTCGCCTTGTGCGAAGGCGGGGCCGTCGTTGCGGCGCAGGCCGCCCACCAGGAGGTGGGCGATGTCGGGGCTTATGAAGTAGCGTGAGCGCATCACGCTTTCTATCGCCTCGTGCAGCACACCGAACCCATCGCGCTTCAGTACGTAGCCGTGCGCGCCGGCGTCGAAGGCCGCCTTCACCCAGCGCGCGTCTTCGTAGGCGGATAGGCATAAAAGCCTTGTGTGCGGACATCGCGGCGCGATGCGGCGAACGGCTTCGAGTCCGCTCAGGCCGCGCATTGCGCAATCGAACACGATGAGGCCGGGCTGGCACCGCAGTGCGCTGCGCACGCAGTCGCGTCCGTCGGCCGTGCTGCCGATCACCTCGTAGCGTGGCGAGTTCGCAAGCAGCGACGCCACGCCTTCGCGCAGCAAGGCCTGTTCATCGGCCAGAAGCACGGTGACTCGCGTCATGCGGCACGCTCCACAGGCCGTGCCGCGGGTACACAACGGAAGCCACCGCCACGGATGGCGGTGGTGCGGTCATGGGAATACATCCTGGACCCCCTACCCTCGTCTGCTCCCAAGCCGGCGGCGCGCCGCCGGCTCCCCGGCCGCCGGGCTCCCCCGGCGGCCGCCTCAAGGCGTCCTGCCGTCAGAGATTCCCGGTGCCTTCGGCGATGGTTCCGATACGTCGGCGCCTGCCCTTTTCACGCGGAAGGCAGGCGCCCAGGGTGACGAAATCGTGGAGCCACTCGCTCAGGATCGTCGACATCGCGGTACTACTCCCCGTGGATGGAGCGGCCACGGTATGTCGCGGCGCGTTTGCGCCGTATCGGCTAAATCCTGATTCTTCGGACGGGCTGTGCGTAGTGCGGCGGACGTCACGCTCGGCACGGCGGACGCGTGGCCTTCACGCCTCCGGGCACCTTCACATCGAACGCGTCGTCACGCCTTGCGGTCGCGGGCCGCGGCACGGGCGGCACGCAGCGCATCGAGCTTCTCGCGCAGCTTCAGCTCCAGGCCGCGGTCGACCGGATCGTAGAAAGTCGTGCCCACCAGTTCGTCCGGGAGGCATTGCTGGTCGAGCGCGATGCCGCCTTCCACGTCGTGGTCGTACTGGTAGCCGCTGCCGTAGCCCAGGCCTTTCATGAGCTTGGTGGGCGCGTTGCGCAGGTGCATGGGAACGTCGAGGCTGCCCATCTTCTTCACGGTGGCGCGGGCCTTGTTATAGGCCATGTACGCAGCGTTGCTCTTCGGCGAGATGGCCAGCCAGATGGCCAGCTGCGCCAGGCCGAGTTCGCCTTCCGGGCTGCCGAGGCGCTCGTAGGTGTCCCATGCGTCCAGGGCCATGCGCCAGGCACGCGGCTCGGCGAGGCCAACGTCTTCCACCGCCATGCGGGTCATCCGCCTGGCGAGGTAGAGCGGATCGCAACCGCCGTCGAGCATGCGCGTGAGCCAGTACACGGCGGCATCCGGATCGGACGAGCGCACGGACTTATGCAGCGCGGAGATCTGGTCGTAGAACTGTTCGCCGCTCTTGTCGAACCGGCGCGTGCGGTCGGCCAGCACCTGTTCGAGCGTGGCGTCGTCGATGCGCCCGCCCTCGGCCAGTTCGGCGGCAATTTCCAGCAGCGTGAGCGCGCGGCGCACGTCGCCGTCGGCTGCGCTCGCGATAAGCTTCAGCGACCCTTCGTCCACGGAGAGACCCAGATCACCGAGGCCGCGTTCCTTGTCGGCCAGCGCGCGATGCAGCGCGGCCACGATGTCGTCGGGCCCTACGGCATCGAGCACATGCACGCGACAGCGGGAGAGCAGCGCGGAGTTGAGTTCGAACGACGGATTTTCCGTGGTGGCGCCGACGAAGATGATCACGCCGCGTTCGATATGCGGCAGGAACGCGTCCTGTTGCGCCTTGTTGAAGCGATGCACCTCGTCCACGAACAGCACGGTGCGACGGCCCTGGGCGAAGTTGCCCTCCGCCTCGGCCAATGCTTTGCGCACGTCCGGCAGGCCGCTCATCACGGCCGAAATGGCGCGGAAGTCGGCGTCGGCGTAGCGCGCGACCAGCAGGGCAAGCGTGGTCTTGCCGCAGCCTGGCGGCCCCCACAGGATCATCGAATGCACCCGCCCGGCTTCGAGCGCACGGCGCAGCGGCTTGCCCTCGCCCACCACGCGCTGCTGGCCCACGATCTCGTCGAGCGCGCGCGGGCGCATGCGCTCGGCCAGGGGCTTCAGGGCTTCGGGTTCGGCGAAGAGGCCAGGAGACGGGAAGGACATGGGACGCAGGTCAGTCGGCAAGTGCCCATTATCGCCCTTTCGGCGTGCATGGCGCCTCAACGGCCATCAGGGCTTCGGCTTGCGCAGCAGGCTCGCGGCCATGGCGGCCACGACCGCCGCGCCAAGGAGGAGCACCACCCATAGCAGCGGCCGGGTCCAGTCGAACGGCGCCGCGGACGCGTCCAGCGCCTTGCTGCCGTCGAGGACCTGCACGCTGGCGGTCCCCGCGGGCTCCGGACGCCAGGCCGGACCGGCATCCTTGCGCAGCGCCACGATGGCGTCGGCGATGGGCCATGCCGCACGCCGGCCCAGATGGCTTCCCACCAACAAGCGATACGGCGCATCGCCCTCCGGGAGGAAAACGATGCGGTCGGCCTGCCATTCCACCAGCAGGTGCGGCGCCTCGCGCAGCGGTGTCGCCGAATGCAGGCGCAGCACCTCGCGCCGAGCGCGCGCCACCTCCAGGGGATGCCCATCGTTACCGCCCTGCGACGACGTCACCACCAACGTACCCAGCTGCTGGCCGGTCATCGTGCCCTCGAGGGCGATGGCGTCGAAGCGGGCCACGGCATCGCCCTTCCCCAGCTTCGCGCGCAACGCCGTCACCGGCAGCGCCGCCGGCAAGCGGTAGTCGTAGTCGACACCCTGCCCGCTCTGCGTCGTGTCCGCGGCCGGGAGTTCGAGCCAGCGGCGCGGTGCCTCGTCCTTCGCGGCCGCATCCTCCACGGTGCCGGAGAGCGTCACTCTCGCCGTGGCGCCGGCTGCCCAGGGCGCCTCGCCACGCGTCACGTGCACGCGGTAATAGCGTGCCGGTTCGCCTTTGAGTTTCAGCACCCTTGCGTCGACCGCGCCGTCGCCCTTGCCGAGCGTGACGACGGTGGCGCTGCGAACCAGGGGGGTCCAGTCCTGCAGATCGGTGCTGGCGTCGACATCGACGCGGAGGTCCGCGTCGCGATCGAACGGCGCGAACTCCAGGCGCTCGGCGGCAACCGGCTGGCGGGCATCGAACAGCCAGTCGGTCGGCGCGCCCGCCGTGGCGGCGGCGCCCGGCTCGATGACGATGTCGCCGTTGGTGCTGCGCTGGATTCGCGCACCCGCAACGCCACCGACGCTCGGCGGCACGGCCAGCAGTGGCGCGTCCAGCGTCGCCGGATGCGCCGTGGGCGTCGCGGGCAGGTACATGCCCGCGGCTACCTGGCGATCGCGCGCGTCCACCACCACGACATCGCCCAGGCCCGCATCGCGGCTGGCCCACGCATAGGCGTCCTGCGGCAACTCCACCACATAGGCTTTGGCGCCCGGCTTCACATCGAGCGCATACGCCACCGCGAAAGACGGCGGAGTTTCCGCCCGCGCGGAAAAGACAGCGAGGCCGAGAACCAGAAGGCAGGTAGGCCACTCACGACGCATGCGAAGACTCCGTGGGTTCCACCGCAACCTGCCGGGGCGGTGCGGGAGCGAGATAACCGATGACCGTGCACAGCAGGCCATACGCGATGAACGAACCAATGCCGAACAGGTTGCCGAGGTGCACGCGATCCACGAGCAGCAGCTTCAGCAACACCAGGGCCATGGTTGCGGCGCCGGCGAGCCAGAGCAGGCGCTGACCGCGCTTCGAACCGAGCACCCATGCCACCACGCCGATCACGCTCCACACCACCGTGAGCGACAGTTCGGCGAGGCTCGACCCCGCCATCGCACCGTCCCAGGGCACGCCGCCCAGATGGTGCACGGCGCGCAACGTCATGCTGGTGGCCGCGATGAAGAACAGCGCGGCCAGTGCCGCCGGACGCGCCGTACGCACCTCGCGCGGCAAGGCATCGTCCGAAAGCGCGCGTGCCACGAAAAGTAGCACCGCCACCAACAACAGATCCACGGGATTGAGCACGGGCACGAATGGCAACGGCGAGGCACTTCCTGCCGTGCCCAACGCGACGGTGCCCACCACCAGCATGGCCAGCGCGGCCACCGCACCCACGGCATAGCGGATATCGCGCGCATGCACAGCCAACGGCGAAGCCAGCACGCGCACGCCCCAGAGCACCAGCGCGGCAAGCACGAGCGTCGGCAACGACTGCGCCAGCAGATGCCAGCCCTCGCCAAGCCGGGGCGCTGCGTCGAGGGCAATGGCTATCGCCGCGGTGAACACGGCCAGCCAGCGTCCCCACCACACGGTGCTCGCCGCCACCGCGGCGACGCGGTGCGCAACCACGCCACGCAACGCGAACCAGCCCGCCACGGCCATGATCGCCGCGCTCGCGAGCGGCCAGCCCGCCAGCCACTGGATGCCCGCGTTCGCTGCCTGCAGGATCACCACCAGCCCACCGAACAGGAACACCGGCAGAGAGAAAGCCAGCACCACGCCAAGGTCGAGCTTGCGCGCCAGCGGACACGCCAGCGCGAGCAGCAGTCCCGTCACCGACAGCAACGCGAGCCAGCACGCCGCTTCCGGCGCCGGCTCGTTCACGAAGGTGTCGATCTCATTGGCGAACGCCACCAGCCACCAGAGCACCGCCCACACCAGCAGGCCGATGCGCGCCACGCTGGACACGCCACGCGACGTGCCATGCCGGTCGAACTGCCGCACACCGGCGGCGGCACCGACGACAAGCAGCAGCGCACCGATGAAGGCCGCGTTGATCAATGGGGTATCCAGGCGATGCGAGTGGAACAGCGACGCGAACGTCCACGCCGCACCGGCGGCGATCTGCAGGAAGACACCGGCCCATCGCGGCAGGCGGCGGCCCTGGCGGAATCCGAGCCAGATCAGGCCGGCACCTTCCAGTGCGAACACGCTCGCGGTCACGCTCGCACTCAAGGCGAGCGGCACGGCGATGGTGGCGAGCGCCACGGCCAGCACCGCCCAGGTTTCGCGCAGCAGCGCGAAGTCGTCGCGCCGGCGGATGGCGAAGGCGATGGCCACGTAGATGGTCGCGGCCACGAGCGCGGAGAAAGCCAACGGCAGCGGGCGCCAGTCGAGCAGCGCGCCTTGCAGCAGCAGGCAGGCGATGGGGTTGCCGAACATCAGGCAGCCGTCGAGGATCGCGCGCCCCCGTTTCGGCGAACGCAGCACGTGCAGCCAGGGCACGGCGAGGTACAGGAGGAAATGCAGGATGAGGAAGGGCTCGGTGCTGGCGAACAATGCCGGCCGATAGCTCAATACGCCCCACGCCGTACCCACGCCGAACGTGGCGACGAAGCCCAGCACGTTGAGCACGCGCCATGCGCGCTTCCACGCGATACCGAGGATGCCGATATTGAGCACGGCGTAGTACGAGAACAGCGCGACATGGTTCCCTTCACCGGTCGACGCGATGATGGGCGCGGCGAAGCCGGCGACGAGGCCGAGCACCGCGAGCGCCAGGGCGTCCTGCATCACAGCGAGCACACCGAGCGCGCCGACGAACACGATCAGCAAGGCGAAGGTCCAGCCTGCGGGCAGCAGGCCGTAGAGCCTGTAGGCCGCGAACACCGTCATCACCAGCACGCCGATCGCCCCGCCCTGCAAGGACAAGGCGAATGCGCGCCGCTTCTCCCGCTGCCACCAGCCGAACGCCACGCCGGCAATGGCCGCCAGCGCGACCAGGCTCAAGCGAACGGACAACGGAACGCGCAGCAATCCGGTATCGGCGGCGTACTTGAGGAAGGCGGCAATGCCCGCGAACAACACAAGCATACCCACCTTCACCGGCACGTTGCCCTCGGTGAACCAGCCTTTGATGGCTGCCGTAAGGCGGTCGGCCAGTGTGGGGCCGGCGGGTGCCGTGGGTTCCTGCATGCGCGGCGGCGACGGGGAACCAGGTTCCTCTGCCGGCACGTGCGACGGCAAACCGGCCGCCGGCGTCTGCGGGAGTGGCAAGGATTCGGTGGCAGCCGGCGCCTGCGTCCGCAGAGGCTCAGGGGCGGCGGCACGGGCCTGCTGCACGCTAAGTGGCGGCGGTTCAGGTGCAGCAAGAGGCTCGGTGGCCTGCGCCGGCCCTAGGCGATCGATCAGCCGTCGCGCATCGTCGAGGTCACGCCGCAGCTGCGACGTGCGTCCCCAGAGGAAGCCGATGGCGAAACCGGCCACGCCGCCGGCGACGCCCTCGCCCACGAAAGCGCCGATGATCGCACCGACAATTGCCCATACCAGATACATGCCCTTGCTCCCCGACACATCCGATGTTCGGCGGAGTCTGGCAGAACCGCAGGATTTTGTGGACTGATGGCGGCGCTCGGCCGCTCATCGTCCGGTCGGTACGCGCCCTACTTTGCCGGCTGCGTCTCGATAACCGGCGCGTCGCCGATCACGTCGGTGCCTTCCGGCGCCACGAAGGTGAACGTTTCCGGCGGCAGATCGGCGTTGCGCTTCCAGCCCGCAAAGTCGATCCGCGTGGTGTTGCCGAGCTGGTCGCGGAACACCATGCGCGCGAGGCCGCCGGCGTCGAAGCCGAGGTCGGCGTATTCGAACTGCGGGTCCTTGCCGGTGGAGGTGAGGCGCAGCCACTGCAGGCCGTCGCGCTCGCCCTGCTCCGACACCTTGAAGTCCCTGTCGAGCAGCGCGAGGTTGGTCAGCACCGTAAGCGGACTCTGCGCTTCCTCGCTGCTCTGCTTGCGCACGGTAACCTGTTCCAGGTCCGGGTCGTAGAGCCACACGCGGCTGCCGTCGGCCACGATGGTCTGCTTGTACGGCGCCGTGGTTTCCCAGCGGAATTGCCGCGGCGCCTGCAGGGCCATGGTGCCCGAGCTGGTCTTGCCCTGGTCTCCGTTGGCGTTGGACATGGTCTGGCTGAAACGCCCCGTGAGCGAGTGCATGCCCTTGGCGAACGCGTCCAGCCGCTCGCGGGCCGGGCCGGCGGCGAAGGCAGGCAGGCTCAGCAGGGCAAGCGTCGCGGCAAGCAGGAAGCGTTTCATGGCATGGATTCCGTGGGTGTCGGCGCGATTGTCAGCGATCGGTTTCGAACAGCGACTTAAGCATGTCGATGGCCTCGGACGGCGTGATCTCGCCGGCTTCCATCTTCTCGCTGATGTCGGCGATGGCCTTGCCGTCCTTGTGCCAGTACGGGGCGTCGCGCGTGGCCGTATGCACGGGCCTGGCCTCCTGGCCCAGCACGGCGATTTCGGCGATCTCAGGCTGCTCGGCGAAGATCACTTCCAGCGCATCGTCCACCCCGGCGGTATGGCCATTGGGATAGTCGCGGGTAACGAAGCAGGCGCGGCCGTCGTCGGCGCGCAGCTCCAGTCCCGGGATGGAGGGATTGAGCTCGAAGATGCTTTCGACCTCGTCCAGCACCTCGGCGGAAGGTGCGAGGTCGCCGGTGACGAGCAGGCCCCAGGGACGCTGGCGGAGCGCGCCCGGCTTCATGGCGTTCATGCGGAATCAGTCCTTCGGAGGCGGCGGCGCGAGCACTTCGCGGTTGCCGTTGTGCTGCGGCGCGCTGACGATGCCGTCCTGCTCCATCTGCTCGACGAGGCGGGCGGCGCGGTTGTAGCCGATGCGCAGGTGGCGCTGCACGCCGGAGATGGACGCGCGGCGAGTCTCGGTGACCACCCGCACGGCGCGATCGTAGAGCGCGTTGTCGCTGTCGCCATCGCCGTCGGCGTCCTGCGGCAGGCCGGCGTCGTTGATGATCTTGCCGTCGCCGGTGGACTGCACTTCTTCAAGCACGCCTTCGATGTAGTTCGGCGAGCCCTGGGCACGCAGCCATTCCACGACGTTGTGCACCTCGTGGTCGTCCACGAAGGCGCCATGCACGCGCTCGGGCGTGGCGGTGCCCGGCGGCAGGTAGAGCATGTCGCCGTGGCCCAGCAGCGCTTCGGCGCCGGACTGGTCGAGGATGGTGCGGGAGTCGATCTTCGACGACACCTGGAAGGCGATGCGCGTGGGAATGTTCGCCTTGATGAGGCCGGTGATGACGTCGACGGAAGGACGCTGCGTGGCGAGGATGAGGTGCACGCCCGCGGCACGCGCCTTCTGCGCGAGACGCGCGATCAGTTCTTCCACCTTCTTGCCAACGATCATCATCATGTCGGCGAATTCGTCGATGATGATGACGATGTGCGGCAGCGCCTCCAGCGGCTCGGCGACCATGCCCGGCATGTCCGGGTTGGCGCGGAACAGCGGATCAAGCAGCGGCTGGCCGTTGTTCTCGGCGTCCTTCACCTTCTTGTTGAAGCCGCCCAGGTTGCGCACGCCCACCGCCGCCATGAGCTTGTAGCGGCGCTCCATCTCGGCCACGCACCAGCGCAGCGCGTTGGCGGCTTCCTTCATGTCGGTGACCACGGGCGCCAGGAGGTGCGGAATGCCCTCGTAGACCGAGAGCTCCAGCATCTTCGGATCGATCATGATCATCCGGACGTCTTTGGGGCTGGACTTGTACAGCAGGCTCAGCACCATGGCGTTCACCGCCACGGACTTACCGGAGCCGGTGGTGCCCGCCACCAGCAGGTGGGGCATCTTGGCGAGGTCGGTGACCACGGCCTTGCCGCCGATATCCTTGCCCAGCGCGAGCGCCAGCGGCGACTTCACCTGGTCGTAGCGCTCCGAACGCAGGATCTCGGAAAGGTAGACGATCTGCTTCTTGGTGTTCGGGATTTCCAGGCCGATGACGTTCTTGCCCGGAATGACGTCGACCACGCGCACGCTGACTACCGAAAGGCCACGCGCGATGTCCTTGTCCAGGCTGGACACCTGGCTGCCGCGCACGCCGGCGGCGGGTTCGAGTTCGAAACGGGTGATGACCGGGCCCGGATAGACGCCGACCACGCGCGCTTCGACGCGGAAGTCCTTGAGCTTCAGTTCCACCTGGCGGGAAAGGACCTCGAGGGTTTCCTCGGAGTAACCCGGCCCCTGCGGCGGTGCCTCGTCGAGCAACGACAGCGGCGGGACCTCGCCGTCCATCGACGCGCCGGTGAACAGCGGAATCTGGTTTTCGCGCGTGGCGCGATCGCTCTTCACCACCATCGGCGTGGGGGTTTCGATACGCACCGGTTCGCGCTTGGCCTGCTTGACCGCTTCGGCCTTCTTGACCACCTCGCGCTCGGCGCGGGCGGACCGTGCGGCCATGACGTCGGGGGCGCGGCGCAGCTTGCCGCCCAACCAGCCGCCGAAGCGCATGACCAGCTCGCCCGTGGCGTCCATCAGGCGGAACCAGGACAGCCCCGTGGCGAGGGTGATGGCGATGAGGCACACGGCCAGGAGCAGCAGCGGCGCGCCCTTGTCGCCGAAGGCGTTGTGCAGGCCGTGGCCCACCCACTTGCCGACGATGCCGCCGGGGCCTTCAGGAAGCACCGTCGAATCGACGTTCAGGTAGACCAGCGCCGGCGCGGTAATGAAGAAGAAAACGAAACCGATCAGCCGCAGCGACGGCTCCCAGGGCTGCACGTTGCGCTCGCCGCGGTGGCGGAGCACCTGGATGCCCAGCGCGAGGAGCAGTAACGGGAAGCCGTACGACACCAGGCCGAAGATGTACCTGAGCAGGTTGGCGATGTTCGCGCCGACCGCGCCACCGAAATTGGTGGCATGGTCGGCGACGCCCATGTGGCCCCAGCTCGGGTCCTGGTCGTTGTAGCTCAGCAGGCACACGAGGAGGTAAAGGGCGAGCGGCAGCAGGAGCAGCGCCCCGGCCTCACGCAGGCGGCGCTTGAGCTCGTCGCTCAAGCCCTCCCGCTGGGCCTTGACCTGCGCCTTGGCTTGCCTCTTTACGACTTTCGCGCTTCGCGCCACTAACGAACGACCTCGGTCCCGGTTTTCGGCATCATGCCATGCCCTGGAGGGCCGGGTGCACGATCTTGCCGTTCTCGATGTTGATGCCCGCGGCGAGCGGGGCGTAGTCGCGCCACTCGTTACCGGCGGCCAGGCGCTGCACGTACGGCAGGATGGCGGCGGAAATGGCGGTGGACGAGGTCTGCGGCACGGCGCCCGGCATGTTGGTGACGCAGAAATGCGTCACGCCGTGCACGTCGTAGGTGGGCTCCTTCCAGGTGGTGGGACGCGAGGTCTCGAAGCAGCCACCCTGGTCGATCGAGATGTCGACGAGCACCGAGCCCTTCTCCATCGTCTTGACCATGTCTTCCGTAACCACGCGCGGCGCCTTGGCGCTGGGGATCAGCACGGCACCGACGACGATGTCGGCGTTGCGCACTTCCTCGGCCACCGACGACTCGTAGGCGTACAGGGCGGTGACGTTCGGGCCCAGGGCCATCATTTCGGCCATGCGGTCCGGACGCTTGTCGAACACCACCACGTTGGCACCGGCCGAAGCGGCCAGCGCGGCGGCGTTGCCACCGGCGGCGCCGGCGCCCAGCACCACCACCTTGCCGCGCGGCGTGGACGCCATGCCGCCCAGGAGCTTGCCCTTGCCGCCATTCGGCTGGTGCAGCAGCGTGGTGCCGATCTGGGTTGCGATGCGGCCGGCGATGACGGACATGGGCAGCAGCAGCGGAAGCACGCCGTTCTCGTCGACGGACTCGAAGGCCACGCCGGTAAGGCCGATGTCGAGCAGGCTCTTGGTGAGCGCCGGTTCGGCGGCCAGGTGCAGGTAGCAGAACAGGAGGTGGTGCTTCTTCAGCAGCGCGAGGTCGCCGGCGATCGGCTCCTTGACCTTGACGATCAGCTCGCCCTTCTCGTAGACGGCGGCGGCGTCGGGAACCACGGTGACGCCCAGCGCGGCGTAGTCGGCGTCGGCGTAGCCGCTCTTGCTGCCGGCACCGGCCTGGATGAAGACCTCGTGGCCACGGCGGACGAGATCGGCGGCGGCCGCCGGGATGAGGGCAACGCGGCCTTCGAGGGTCTTGGTTTCGGAGGGAATACCGATGCGCATCTTATGGAGGATCCTGAAAGTACAGAATAAAGCCGGCCCGTGGGGACGGACCGGCCGCCGTCGTTGAGGCGCATGGCTTGAATCGCACCCGCGTCTTCCCCATTCTTCCGGGTCGACAGCGTCCTCGCGGACTGATACGACTTAACGCGCCGCAGTAAACCCAAGGATTATACATGAGCACCCCCAAGCACAGCCGCCTGCTGATCCTCGGCTCCGGCCCCGCCGGCTACACCGCGGCGGTGTACGCCGCCCGCGCCAACCTGAAGCCGACGATGATCACGGGCCTCCAGCAGGGCGGCCAGCTCATGACCACCACCGAAGTGGACAACTGGCCGGGTGACGAGAAGGGTGTGCAGGGTCCCGACCTCATGCGCCGCATGGCCGAGCACGCCGAGCGCTTCGAGACGGAGATGGTCTTCGACCACGTCCACAGCGTGGACCTGTCCAACCGCCCCTTCCGCCTGAAGGGCGACAGCGGCGAATACACCGCCGACGCGCTGATCATCACCACCGGCGCCACCGCCAAGTACCTGGGCATCGCCTCGGAAGAGAAGTTCAAGGGCCGCGGCGTGTCCGCCTGCGCCACCTGCGACGGCTTCTTCTTCCGCGACCAGGACGTGGTCGTGGTGGGCGGCGGCAACACGGCCGTGGAAGAGGCGCTGTACCTGTCCAACATCTGCCGCAAGGTCTACCTGGTGCACCGCCGCGACAAGCTGCGCGCCGAGAAGATCATGCAGGACAAGGTGTTCGAGAAGGCCGCCGCCGGCAAGATCGAACTCCTCTGGAACCACCATGTGGATGAGGTGCTGGGCGACGATTGCGGCGTGAACGGCGTGCGCGTCAAGGACGTGAACACCGGCGCCAAGCGCGACCTCGAGGTACAGGGCTTCTTCGTGGCCATCGGCCACACCCCGGCCACCGGCATCTTCGAAGGCCAGCTCGAGATGAAGGACGGTTACATCCAGATCCAGTCCGGCCTGAACGGCATGGCCACCGCCACCTCGGTGCCCGGCGTGTTCGCGGCGGGCGACGTGGCCGACCATGTCTACCGCCAGGCCATCACCTCGGCGGGCTTCGGGTGCATGGCCGCCCTGGATGCCGAGCGCTGGCTCGACCAGCAGCACCTGCTCGCCTGACGTGGGAAGCGCGCTGGCGCGCTTCCTACAACCTTGGTGAGGCCATGACGGATACGCGCTTCCTCGACAGCCTCGGCGGCATTCCGGCCGCCGACTGGGACGCGCTCGTGCCCGACGGCAATCCGTTCGTGTCGCATGCCTTCCTGCACGGCATGGAAGCGAAAGGCTGCCTGCGCGAAGACTACGGCTGGCGGCCGCACCACCTGGCACTCTTCGAGGGCGGCCGCCTCATCGGTGCCGCCCCGACCTACCTCAAGGGCAATTCGCACGGCGAGTTCGTGTTCGACTGGAGCTGGGCGGCCGCCTGGGAACGCGCCGGGGGCGACTACTATCCGAAGCTGCTCGTCGCCTCGCCCTACTCGCCCGTACCCGGCCCGCGCCTTCTGGTTCGCGACGGCATCGAAGCCGAAGTCACGCGGAACCGGCTCACCGCCGCGCTCGTCGACGAAGCCGACCGCCTAGGCCTTTCCTCAGTGCACGCGAACTTCCTGGCCGACGCCGACCTCGACGCCTTCGACGATCGCTGGCTGGCCCGTTCGGACTACCAGTTTCACTGGCATAACCGTGGTTATGCTGATTTCGATGCGTTCCTCGCCGCGCTCACCGCGAAGAAGCGGAAGAACATCCGGCACGAACGCACGCATGCGCATGCGTCGGGTCTCACGCTGGAAATGCGCGGCGGCGACGAATTCTCGGACGCCGAGTGGCGGCAGATCCACGCCCTCTACGAGCTCACTTTCGACATGAAGGGCAACCACGCGGCGCTCACCGCGCGGTTCTTCCAATACCTGGGCCGGACCATGGGGCCGAATGTGCAGGTGGCGCTCGCTCGCGACGCCAGCGACATCGTCGCCATGGCGTTGTTCCTGCGCAGCGGCGATGCACTTTACGGGCGCTATTGGGGAGCGAGTGTCGAAGTGTCCGGCCTGCATTTCGAACTGTGCTACTACCGCGGCATCGATTACGCCATTCGCGAAGGGCTTTCGCGTTTCGAGCCAGGTGCGCAGGGCGAGCACAAACTCGCCCGCGGATTCCTGCCCACGCTGACGCATTCACGCCACTACATCGCCCATGAAGGCTTCCGCCGCGCCGTGGCCGACGCGCTGCAACAGGAGGCCGCGCATCGCGAGGCCTATCGCGAAGAACTCATGGCCCACTCGCCGTACGCCGACCGATGATCCAGCTGCCGCAACTGCATCGTACGCGCCTCGGGCTGTTCCCTGACCCGGAAGCCGCGCTGGACGAGCCGAACGGCTTGCTCGCATGGGGCGGCGACCTGTCGCCCGAGCGACTGCTGGCGGCGTACAGCCAAGGTATCTTTCCCTGGTTCAACGCGGACGAACCGATCCTCTGGTGGTCGCCGGACCCGCGTTGCGTCTTCCGCACCGACGGCGTGCACATCAGCCGCAGCCTGCGCAAGCAACTGCGCCGCTCTGCCTGGCGCGTGACCGCGGACACGTCGTTCAGTCGCGTGATGCGCGCATGCGCCGCCCCACGCGACGGACAGCCGGGCACGTGGATCGGCGAGGACATGATCGCCGCGTATGAAGAACTGCATCGGCGTGGACACGCTCACAGCGTGGAGGTTTGGGATCGGGGCTCGCTGGTAGGCGGCATCTACGGCGTGGCGGTAGGCCGGTTGTTCTGCGGGGAATCCATGTTCAGCGCCCGCACCGGCGGTTCCAAGGTGGCCCTCGCCGCGCTATGCGGTCTGCTGCACGGCTGGGGTTTTCCGCTGCTCGACGCGCAGGTAACCAATGACCACCTGCTGAGCATGGGCGCGATAGAAATTCCGCGCCGCGAGTTCGTGGCGAAAGCGCGCCAGCTGGCGGCGATGCCGGGCATCGTCGGGCCATGGGTAAAGTATCCCCTAACCCTGCCCTGACTGTGGGAGCCGCTTCAGCGGCCATCCCGCTCCAGCGGGCAAACTTGCCGCAAGCACCCATCGCTGCTGAAGCAGCTCCCACATAGAACCCATCATCACTTTTCTAGCGCGCCCGATGCCCGCTCATTTCCGCGCCCGCGTTCCGCGGGAACAACAGGCATACCGGGGCCGCCACCAGCGAAATGAGCGTGATGACGATGAAGGCCACGCTGAAGTCCGGCAGCTGCGCCCGCTCGTACCCATGCCACGCCACCGAGGCTTGCAACGAAGCGGCGGCCACGCAAATCCCCAGCGAAAGCATCAGCTGCTGGAACGTCGAATAGAAACTGGTGGCGGCGGAGAATCGCTCGCTCGGCACGTCCGCGTACGCCACGGTGTTGTACGCACTGAATTGCAGCGACTGGAAGAAGCCGCTCAGCAGCAGGATGGTGTAGATCGTCCACAGCGGCCAGTCGGGACGGAACGCCGCGCAGAGCCCCACGCAGATCATCGACAGCACGCCGTTCCAGACCATCGTGCTGCGAAAACCCCACTTCCGCAGCACCGGCGAGGACGTGGCCTTCATCAACATCGCCCCCAACGCGGAAACGAACGTGACCACGCCGCTGTGTGCGGCGGAGAGACCGAAGCCCAACTGCATCATCAGCGGCAGGAGAAAGGGCATGCCACCGGCGGTGATGCGCGTGAGCGAACCGGCCACCACCGACAGGCGGAAGGTGGTGAAGCGCATCAGCGAGAGGTCGAGGATGGGATTCTCGACACGGCGCGCATGCCACACATAGAGCGCGCCGGTGACGAGGCCCGCGACAACCAGGCCGGTAGATCCGAGCAGCGACGTGGCGCCATGGCTCGCCATCTCCAGGCCGAACACCAGGCACGACAACGAGACACCCGACAGCACGAAGCCCAGCTTGTCGAAGCGCACCTTGTCCGGCAGGCGGATGTCGGGCACGTAGCGCGACGCGAGCCACATGCCGGCGATGCCGATGGGCACATTGATGTAGAAGATCCAGCGCCACGAGGCCCAGGTGACGATGAAGCCGCCGAGAGGCGGCCCGACCACAGGGCCGATCAGCGCCGGCACCAGCAGCCACGACATGGCCGACACCAGCTCGGACTTCGGCACCGAGCGCAGCAGCACCAGCCGCCCCACCGGCACCATCATCGCGCCGCCGATGCCCTGCAGCAGGCGCGAAAGCACCAGCAGCGGCAGGTTTCCTGAGATGCCGCAAAGCACGGAGCCGAGCGTGAAAAGCGCGATGGCGGCGCGGAAGACGTTGCGTGAGCCGTAGCGGTCGGCGATGGCCCCGCTGGCAGGAATGAACACCGCGAGGCTGAGCATGTACGACGTGAGCGCCACGCTCATGTGCAGCGGCGACACGTCGAACGATTCCGACATGGCGGGCAAGGCAGTGGCGAGGATGGTCCCGTCCAACTGTTCCATGAACATCGCGCTCGCGATGATCAGGGCAACGGTGCGGAAGCCTGGGGCGGCGTTCATCCGGGGACGGGCAACGGGGAAGCGCATAGTTTGCGCCCGTCCGTGTGAAAGGTCGATATCCGGGCAGCGCGTGGCCGCGGCGTACCGGCTAGTCGAGCGCTACCTCCCGCCCGCTGCGGAAGACGCGTTCCGCTCCGCTCAGCGGATCGGTGAAACGCAGCTCCCGTGCCAGCAGGCGCAGCGGCTCCGCGAAACCGGGCGCCTCATCGCGAAGCGAGGGGTACACCGGATCGCCCAGGATCGGCGCGCCAAGCGCCGACATGTGCACGCGCAGCTGGTGCTTGCGGCCCGTGACGGGCTCCAGCCGGTACAGCCAATGCCGGTCCCCGCGTTCGATCACATCGATGGCCGTACGTGCATTCGGCTTACCCGCCACCTCGCGCATGCGGAAGAACGGCTCGCCGCGCTCGAGGCGACTCTCGTACACGAACGGGAAGGCGCGCTCCGGCAGCGGCGGCGCCACGGCTTCGTAGATCTTTGCGATCGCGCGCTCGCGAAACAGTCGCGTATAGGCATCGCGGCTGGAACGCCGGGCCGAGAACACCACCAGCCCCGCCGTGGCACGGTCGAGCCGGTGCAGCGCCACCAGATCGGGATTGCCGAGCCGCCTCACCAGGCGCACCGACAGGGTCTCCTCCACATGGCGGCCCGCGGGCATCACCGGAAGGAAATGCGGCTTGTCGGCCACCACGAGGTCGTCGTCGATGTGGACGATGGTTTCCTCGAAGGGAATGCGGGCCTCGTCGGGAACCTCCCTGCGATACGTCACAACGGCGCCCGGCCGGTACGGCGCCAGTCGCTGCACCGCGATGCCGTCCACGCTGACCGCGCCGCGCGCCATGCGCTCCAGCCACACCTCCCGGCCCACGGCCGGGAAGCGCTCACAGAGGAAATCGAGCACCGTCGGCCAGCTGCCTGGCGGCAGCGAGACGCGGCTTACGGGCAAATGACTGTCCATCGCCGCATTGTGCATCAGGGCCGGCTCCTGCAATTTCCGCGCGGCGGCCGGCTTATACTCCGTCCATCGTCCCCAACTTTATGCCGGGAGCTCCCGCGTGATCGGCCGGTTCTTCAGGAAGTGGTTTGGCACCGGCTCCAAGGCCGCCGCCTCCGCGCAGGAGCGCATCCAGGTACCGCTGGCCGTTCCTCCCGTCGCCATCGGTGGCGAGGCTATCCCGGGCGCCGTGCCGGCCGAGGACATCGAGGATGCCTTCTACCGTCTCGTTTTCGGCATCGGGCCGCCGCACGAGCATGGCCTGACGCCCGCGGAACAGTCCACGCTGCGTCGCGTGCGCGAGGCCTTCGGCAGCGAGCGTTTCGACGTCGGTTCCCTGCCCCGCCTGCCGGCGGTGGTACCGCAGCTCATGCGCTCGCTGCGCAACGACGACACCGACGCCCGTGCGCTGGCCGAGCAGATCGCGCGGGACACCGTGCTGGTGGGTGAAGTCATCCGCGTCGCGAACAGCGCCTACTTCCGCACCGCGCGCCCCGTGGCCGGCCTGCCCCAGGCCATCACGCTGCTGGGCCACGACGGCCTGCGCCGGGTGGTGATGCAGATGGTGATGCGGCCGATCCTGCGCACCGACGACAGCGAGGCCGGCAGGCAAGCGGGTGAGCGCCTCTGGGAGCATGCGGAGCGATGCGCGCGCGCCTGCGCGTTCCTCAGCCGGGGCGTGTGCGATCCGTTCGAGGCCTTCCTGGCCGGGATAGCGAGCCAGACGGGCGCACAGGCGATCCTCCGCGAGGTCGAGCGCGTGCCCGATCCCACGGCGCTGGCCTTCAGCCGGCCCTTCGTGGCGGCACTCGGCCAGCAGATCGAGCGCCTGTCGCTGCACGCGGCACGGCATTGGAATTTCCCGTCGCGCGTGGTGCAGGCACTGGCCGAACGCGCGGACCCCGCGGATGCCGGCGCGCGTACGCCGCTGGGCCGTGCGCTGCTTGCGGCAAGCCGGGTGGCGATGCTCGACGTGCTGGTGGAGCGCGGCATGGCCGAAGCGGACGCGGTGCTGCTGGCCACCCCGGCCCAGGGCTTCAGCCAGGAACGATTGCTGGCGTGCCGCGACGACCTGCGCGCCGCGGCCGAACCCACCGAAAAAGCCTGACGCTCAGCGGCGCGGTGCCGGTACCGGCACGTCCGCCCACAGCTTTTCCGCCAGGTCGTCCGACGCCGCCACCAGCAGCTTCGGCACCAGCGTGTCGACATGCGGAGCCGCCGGATCGATCGTTGCCGACTGCCGGAGGCGATACGTCTTCGACACCGCCGGGCCGCGCGCGACGATGCGGCAGCTCACCGCGAGGTCGAGGTTCGCCGTCGGCGCCGCCGCCTCGTCGTTCACCTTCACGGACACCTGCACGTCCAACTCACGGCAGTTGATGAGCAGGTCGGTGAAGTAGCGCGGTTGCAGCAGCGAACGCACACGCGCCTGCACCACGGAAGCGACATCGGGGTTCAACTGCACCCGGGCCTTCTGCTCCAGGCCGGTCACCGTGAGCAGCGCGCCGCCCGCGCCTTCCACGGTAAGCCACGGCGACGACGGACTGGCCGCCACCATGCGGCTCATGTCGCTTTCGATCACCGCCTTGCCGCCGCAGCCCGACAACATCAGGGCCGCTGCCACGGCCAATACTTTCTTGATCACGCCATTCCCCCGGATTCCCCGAACACAAACGCCCAATGTAACGGTTGCGTGCTCGGGACGGCAATCGTCACGAACGTGAAAGGGCGCGCGAATCGGCGGTTCGAGCGGTTATCATTGCGTTTTCGCCCTGGCAGGTACCATCGATCGATGTTCTCGGCGCGACCGCCCTCGCCCGCCGCTACAGACGCACTCGCGCGGCTCAGCTGGCACGACTTCGAGCACCTGCTCGCCGAGTATTACCGTGACCAGGGCTGGCGCGTGGAATACCACGCGCCCCCGGCTTCCCTGAAGCAGCTCGAGGGCGCCTTCGACCTGCGCCTGCATCGCGGCAATGAAATGGTCATCGTCCAGTGCAAGCACTGGGACGCGGTGCAGGTGGAACTGCCGGAAGTCAACGAGCTCCTGGGCACCATGCTCAACGAGGCGGCCACGCGCGGCATCCTGGTCACGCGCGGCAGCTACAGCGCCGAGGCGCGCGCCGTGCCACGGCGCCAGCCGCGCCTCCAGCTCATCGACGGCGACATCCTGCGCGTCATGTTGAAGCTGCCGGACCACCTCGACACGTCGATCCCGGGCATGGCGCTTCCCACGACCGCCTCACGCAAATCCGGCAAGGCGCGCCGTGCTTCGGACGGCATGGGCACGCGGCGGCTGCCCCTGATCCTCATCGTGGTCATCGCGTTGCTGCTTGCCATCTTCGTCTGGCGAGCCATGTCGCGTCGTACCGAGCCCGCGGCCATGCCGGTCGAAGCGACTTCGCCCGCGACGCCGACGCCAGCCGCACCGACGCAGCCGCCGCCCCCTGCGGCATTGCCTGCACCGCCACCCACTACCGCACCGCCGGCTGCGGTGCCACGTGGCGTGCCTTCGGCAACGCGCGAACTGGAAGAACGCGCCCGCCTGCGCGGCACGTCCGACTCCGAGCCGTCGCGCGAATCGCGTAAAAAAGCGGAAGACGCCATCAAGGTGATGGAACGCAACACGCGGGAAGTCGGCTCCTCGGACTGAATTGCGCAAACCGGGGCCGGATCTTTCACGCCCGCCGAATACGCGGCGTCCTACCCTGAGCGGCGCCCCTGTCGCCTGGAAGCCCCCATGTCCGAAACGCTTGCGCCCGACCTGCTTCGCCGCATGCACGCCTATTGGCGCGCCGCCAATTACCTCACCGTCGGACAGATCTACCTGCGCGACAACCCTCTGCTCGAGGAACCGTTGCGCCGGGAGCACATCAAGCATCGCCTGCTCGGCCACTGGGGCACCACCACCGGGCTGAATTTCATCTACACCCACCTCAACCGCGCGATCGTCGAGCGCGACCTCGACATGATTTACGTGATGGGCCCCGGTCACGGTGGACCCGGCGCCGTGGCGCATACCTATCTCGAAGGCTCGTATACCGAGGTGTATCCGCACATCGACCGCAGTGCCGCCGGCATGCGCGAGTTGTTCCGGCAGTTCTCGTGGCCTTACGGCATTCCCAGCCACGTGGCGCCGGAAACCCCCGGCTCCATCCACGAAGGCGGCGAACTCGGCTACTCGCTGTCGCATGCGTTCGGCGCCGCATTCGACAATCCCGACCTGGTGGTGGCCTGCATCGTCGGCGACGGCGAGGCGGAGACGGGCGCACTCGCCACCAGCTGGCATTCCAACAAATTCCTGAATCCCGAACGCGACGGGGCCGTGCTGCCCATCCTGCACCTCAACGGCTTCAAGATCGCCAACCCCACCGTGCTGGCCCGTATCGAACCGGAAGAA
Organism: Luteibacter sp. HAY1-4A; assembly: GCF_056755355.1. NCBI lineage: Bacteria > Pseudomonadati > Pseudomonadota > Gammaproteobacteria > Lysobacterales > Rhodanobacteraceae > Luteibacter > Luteibacter sp. HAY1-4A. Next base: position 52,018 of record NZ_JBNDHZ010000006.1, on the reverse strand, counting down.
CTGCGCGACCTGATGCGCGGCTACGGTTACGAACCGCATTTCGTCGAAGGACACGAGTTCGAGCCCATGCACCAGGCATTCGCCGCCGCGCTCGACCACTGCCTGGATGAGATCGCACGCATCCAGAAAGCGGCACGCGCGGGTACCGCGGAACAGGCCAAGCGGCCGCGCTGGCCAATGATCGTGCTCCGCAGCCCGAAGGGTTGGACGGGGCCGAAGGAAGTGGACGGCAAACCGGTGGAAGGCACGTGGCGCGCGCACCAGGTGCCCATCGCCAACTTCGAGAACGACGAGCACGTGGCCATTCTCGAAAACTGGATGAAGAGCTACGAGCCGGAAGAACTGTTCGACGAGCGAGGACGCTTCCGCGAGGAGTTCGCCTCACTGGCACCGAAGGGGCGCAGGCGCATGGGCATGAACCCGCACGCCAATGGCGGCCTGCTGCTGAAGCAACTGCACATGCCGCACTACCGCGAGTTCGCCGAGGACGTGAAAACGCCCGGCGACCACAAGGCAGAAGCCACGCGGGTGCTCGGGCGCTTCCTGCGCGAAGTGATGCGGCGGAACATGGAAACCTTCCGTCTCTTCGGTCCCGACGAAACCGCGTCGAACCGGCTCGAGGCCGTGTACGAGGCCAGCGGCAAGACATGGCTGGCACGCACCGAAGCCGTGGACGAAGACCTCTCGCCAGCGGGACGAGTGATGGAGATACTCAGCGAGCACCAGTGCCAGGGCTGGCTGGAGGGCTACCTGCTCACGGGGCGCCATGGCTTCTTCTCCTGCTATGAAGCCTTCATCCACATCATCGATTCGATGTTCAACCAGCACGCGAAATGGTTGAAGGTCACGCGGAAGATGTCGTGGCGTCCGCCCATCGCCTCGCTGAACTACCTGCTCAGCTCGCACGTGTGGCACCAGGACCATAACGGCTTCTCGCACCAGGATCCTGGCTTCATCGACCACGTGGCCAACAAGAAGTCCGAGATCGTGCGCATCTACCTGCCGCCGGATACCAACTGCCTGCTCTCGGTCACCGACCACTGCCTGCGCAGCCGCCACTACGTGAACGTGATCGTCGCGGGCAAGCAACCCGACTGGCAATGGCTGGACATGGAAAGCGCCGTGCGCCACTGCACCGCGGGTGCCGGCATCTGGGAATGGGCAGGCCGCGGCGGGGACGACCCCGATGTGGTGATGGCCTGCGCCGGCGACGCGCCCACCGTGGAAACGCTGGCCGCCGTGATGCTCCTGCGCGAATACGTGCCGGACATCCGCATCCGCGTGGTCAACGTGGTGGACCTGATGACACTGGAACCGCCGGAGGAACATCCGCACGGCATGGACGACGACCGGTTCGACGACCTCTTCACCAAGGATCGTCCGGTGATCTTCGCCTTCCACGGCTATCCCGGCATCGTCCACAAGCTGACCTACCGCCGCCACAACCACGACAACATCCACGTGCGCGGGTACAAGGAAGAAGGCACGACCACCACGGCGCTGGACATGATGGTGTTGAACAACATGGACCGCTTCCAGCTCGCGCTCGATGCGATCAACCGCATTCCCCGCTTCGAGGGCGAACGGGAGAAGGCCGCGCAGCGATACTGGGCCGACATCGAGCGGCACAAACTCTATGTGAGCGAACACGGCCAGGATCTTCCCGACGTGCGCGACTGGCAGTGGAAGGGCGAGGACGGCGCATGACGTCGCAGGGGCACGTGCTGGCGCTCAACGCCGGCTCGTCGTCGCTGAAATACGGGCTCTACCGCGTAGCCGGCGACGAGTGCGAAGAGCTGCTGGGTGAGCAGACGGAAGCCGGCCATGCGGGTGCGAATCCCGTCGAAGCCATCGTGGCGACGCTGCGCGAGCGCTCGCTTCCCATGCCGGACGCCGTGGGCCATCGTTTGGTGCACGGTGGCCCGAACGTGCGCAAGCATGCGCTCATCGACGCCGGCCTGATGGTGCACCTCGAGGAAGCGAAGGCGTTCGCGCCGCTGCATGTGCCCATCGCCGTGGATATCGTGAAGCAGGCGCAGGAGGCCTTTCCGCGGGTGCCGCAGGTGGCCTGCTTCGACACGGCCTTCCACGCCACCATGCCCGCGGTTGCAAAGACCCTGCCCCTACCCGAGGACCTTCGTCGCGGCGGCATCGAGCGCTACGGCTTCCACGGCCTCTCCTATGAGTCCATCGTTCGGCAACTGGGTGAGGCGATACCGGAACGCGTGGTGATCGCGCACCTCGGCAACGGCGCGAGCCTGTGCGCGGTGCGGGCGGGAAAGTCGGTGGACACGACCATGGGCCTCACGCCGACCGGCGGCATCGTCATGGGCACACGGCCGGGCGACCTCGATCCGGGCGTCCTGCTTTACCTCATGCGCGAGCGCGGTTACGACGCGAAGCGGTTGGAGATCCTTGTGGATCGCGAGTCAGGACTAAAGGGCTTGTCGGGCGGCACCAGCGACATGCGCAAGCTGCACGCGATGGACAACGAGGCCTCGCGCCTGGCGCAGGAGGTGTTCGTGCATGTGGCGCGGAAGCACGTGGCGGCCATGGCCGCGTCGTTGGGTGGGATGGACCTGCTGGTGTTCACGGGCGGCATCGGCGAGAACGATGCGGGGACGCGGGAGGCGATCGTCGACGGGTTGCGCTGGATGGGCGCCTTCGATGTGCGCGTCATTCCCACCGAAGAGGACGCGCAAATCGCGAGGCACACCTGGCGCCTCGCGAAGCTGCCCTGAGGTTGCACGAAAGTTTCTGTGGGAGCCGCTTCTGTGGGAGCCGCTTCAGCGGCGATCCCGCGGCAGCGGGCAACCTCGTCGCGAGTATCCATCGCCGCTGAAGCGGCTCCCACATAAAGCTATCGGCCGCGTGGCGTCAGACGACCACCACCGGAATCTTCCCGATCTTCGAGCGCCACTCCTTCGGCCCGGTTTCATGCACCGAGGTACCGGCGCTGTCCACCGCCACGGTCACCGGCATGTCCTTCACCTCGAACTCGTAGATCGCTTCCATGCCCAGGTCTTCGAAGGCCAGCACGCGCGATGCCTTGATCGCCTTCGACACGAGGTACGCGGAGCCGCCCACGGCCATGAGGTACACGGCCTTGTTGTCGCGAATGGCCTCGATGGCCGCCGGGCCGCGCTCGGACTTACCCACCATGCCCAGCAGGCCGGTGGACTCGAGCATCTGCCGCGTGAACTTGTCCATGCGCGTGGCGGTGGTGGGGCCCGCCGGGCCAACCACTTCGTCGCGCACCGGATCGACGGGGCCGACGTAGTAGATGAAGCGATTGGTGAAGTCGACCGGCAGCTTCTCGCCGCGGTTGAGCATGTCGATCATGCGCTTGTGCGCGGCGTCGCGGCCGGTGAGGAGCTTGCCGTTGAGCAGGATGGTCTCGCCCGGCTTCCAGCTCTGCACTTCCTCGCGGGTGATCGTGTCGAGGTTCACGCGACGGCCCTTCGAGGCGTCGTAGGTAAGCTTCGGCCAGTCTTCCAGCGACGGCGGATCGAGCGCGACCGGACCGGAGCCGTCCAGCACGAAATGCGCATGTCGCGTGGCGGCGCAGTTCGGGATCATCGCCACCGGCAGGTTGGCCGCGTGCGTCGGATAGTCCTTCACCTTGATGTCGAGCACGGTGGTGAGGCCACCCAGGCCCTGCGCGCCGATGCCCAGCGCGTTCACCTTCTCGTACAACTCGAGGCGCAGTTCCTCGGCGCGATTCGACGGACCGCGCGCGATGAGATCCACGATGTCGATGGGCTCCATCAGCGCTTCCTTCGCCAGCAGCATGGCCTTCTCGGCCGTGCCGCCGATGCCGATGCCGAGCATGCCCGGCGGGCACCAGCCGGCGCCCATGGTCGGCACGGTCTTCAGCACCCAGTCCACGATGGAGTCGGACGGATTGAGCATGGCGAACTTCGACTTCGCTTCCGAACCGCCGCCCTTGGCGGCGACGATCACGTCGACCTTGTCACCGGGCACGATGGACACGTTGACCACGGCCGGCGTGTTGTCGCGCGTGTTCATGCGCTTGCCCGCGGGATCGGCGAGCACGGAGGCGCGCAGCTTGTTGTCCGGATGGTTGTAGGCCCGGCGAACGCCCTCGTTCACCATGTCCTCGACGCCCATCGTGGCATCGTCCCAGCGCACATTCATGCCCACCTTCAGGAAGACGGTGACGATGCCGGTGTCCTGGCAGATCGGGCGATGGCCCTCCGCGCACATGCGCGAGTTGATGAGGATCTGCGCGATGGCGTCCTTCGCGGCCGGCGACTCTTCGCGCTCGTAGGCGGCGGAGAGGTTCCGGATGTAGTCCACGGGGTGGTAGTACGAGATGTACTGGAGGGCGTCGGCGACGCTGGTGATGAGGTCGTCCTGCTTGATCGAGGTCATGGCGCTACGGCTGGCTCGCGGGGCTGGCAAACGCCAATTTTAGCGCACCGCGCCGATGTAAGGTGCCCGTACCCGGGCCGGTCTTATTCCGGCATCCCCGAGAATCACGGAGTTTCCATGCGCCACCCGTTCCGTAACGCCCTCCTCGCCTGCGTCCTCGCCGTCACGGCGCTGGGCATGGCGCGACCGGCCGCCGCCGCCCAGACGGCGCCCGAGTTCACCGGCATCGCCGCCTGGCAGAACTCCAAGCCGCTGACGATGCGCCAGTTGCGCGGCAAGGTGGTCCTGATCGACTTCTGGGCGTATTCCTGCATCAACTGCCTGCGCACCCTGCCGCATGTCACCCGCTGGTACGACCAGTACAAGGACAAGGGCCTGGTGGTGGTGGGCGTGCATTCGCCGGAATTCCCGTTCGAGAAGCAGGAAGGCAACGTCCGCGACGCCATCGCGCGCTACGGCATCCATTATCCGGTGGCGCAGGACAACGACCTGGCCACCTGGGACGCCTGGAGCAACCAGTACTGGCCGGCGGAATACCTGGTGGACCAGCGCGGCAACGTCATCGCCCATCATTTCGGCGAGGGCAATTACCTGGAGATGGAAAACGCCATCCGCACCCTGCTGGGCCTGCCGAGGTTGACGGATGCCGCCGCAGCCGACAAGGACGCTCCGGACTTCACCCAGCTGGGCTCGCCGGAGATGTATTTCGGCGCCGACCGCAGCCAGAACAACGCCAGCCAGGGTGGCGACAGTACCGGTACGCGCGACTTCACGGCGCCGTCCCGCCTGGACCTGAATCGCTTCGCGCTGGTCGGCCGCTGGGAAATCGGCCGGCAGAACGCCAGCCTGGTCGGGCCCAATGGCGAGATCCGCCTGCATTTCAAGGCGAAGAAGGTGCACATCGTGGCCAGCGCCAATGATCCCATCACCCTGGAGGTGCTGGTCGACGGCAAGCCGCAGGCTCCCGTCACGGTGCAGAAATCGATGCTCTACACGCTGTATAGCGGTGAGGACTACAAGGACCACGTGCTCACGATTCGCGTGCCGAAGGCGAACTTCCACGCGTTTACCTTCACCTTCGGTTAGAGCATCGCCGCTGAAGCGGCTCCCACAGGGTTCCTTGTGGGAGCCGGCTATGCCGGCGATACGGGGCTTGCCAAGAGTGTTTCTTAAGATATATCGTACGACCACTACGTACGATATATCGGAGAACACCCATGCACTTCTTCCATCACGCCCGGCACCGTTTCCACGAACACATGCAGGCCATCGGCCGGGGCGGCGGCCGCTTTGGCGGCGGGCCCTTCGGCTTCGACGACCGCGAAGGCATGCGCGGCGGCCGCGGCGGTGGCCGGCTCGGCGGCCGCATGTTCGGCAGCGGCGACCTGCGCCTCCTCCTCCTGGCCCTGATCGAGGAACAGCCGCGGCACGGCTATGAGCTGATCCGCACCATCGAGGAGATGTTCGAGGGCCAGTACAGCCCGAGCCCCGGCGCCATCTATCCCACCCTCACCATGCTCGAGGAACTGGGCTACGCGCGCGTCGAGGCCGAAACGGGCGGCAAGAAGCTTTACGCCATCACCGAGGCCGGCCGCGCCTTCCTCGACGAAAACCGCGACAGCCTCGGGGCGCTGACCGAGCGCCTGCAGGTGATGTCGCGGCACATGCGCCGGATGAGCGTGCCCGATCCCATCCGCGAAGCCATGCACGTGCTGAAGCACCAGCTCATGAACCACCACAAGGGCTGGGACGACGATGAGGTACGGCGCGTCGCGAAGCTCATCCAGGCCACGGCACGTGCCGTCGCGGAGCGCAAGGAATGAGCGAACGCCACGCCCTCGTGCGCGTGCGCCACGCGCTGAAAATGCGCCGGCTCGAAGTCTCCCATGTGCGCCGGCTCACGCCGCACATGGTCCGCGTCACGCTGGTCGGGCCGGACCTCGATAGCTTCGTGTCGGCCGCGCCGGATGACCATGTGAAGCTCTTCTTCCCTGTCGCCGGCGGCACGCTCAACCTGCCGACCCTCGGCCCCGACGGCCCCGTTTACCCCGAGGGCGTCGAGCCCTCGCCCTCCCGCGACTACACACCGCGCCGGTACGACGCGGCGCTGGGCGAACTCGATATCGACTTCGTGCTGCACGGGGAAGGACCGGCGTCGACCTGGGCGGAAAACGTGAAGCCGGGCGACGTGCTCGGCGTCGGAGGCCCGCGCGGCTCCATGGTCGTTCCGGACGATTACGACCATTACGTGCTCGTGGGGGACGCCACCGCCCTGCCCGCCATCGGCCGCTGGCTGGAGGAGATGCCGCCGGACGTGAAGGTCACCGTACTGGTGGAGATCGCATCGGAAACCGAGCGCCAGGCATTGGCGCGCGAGGTCCGCTGGTTCGTGCCGGGGGACTCGCCCAGCCTCGATGATGCCGTGGCATCACTGCCGATCCCCGATGGGGATACGTTCTGGTGGGTAGCGGTCGAATCGAAGCGCGCCCGCACGTTGCGGTCGCTGCTGGTCGAGCAGCGCGGCGTGGACAAGGACTGGGTGAAGGCCACGGGATATTGGCAGGCCGGGTAATGGTGGTAGGAATCGGAAAAACTGTGGGAGCCGGCTACGCCGGCGATCTCGCGGCAGCGGGCAAGCTCGCCGCAAGCACCCATCGCCGCTGAAGCGGCTCCCACAACACTCACGAAAGCTGCACGTCCCTTAATGCCAGCCGAGCCGTAAACACATAACCTTGTCGCCTTGCGCGCTACCCCTAGGCGCGTTCTTGGATAAGGAGGCGGCACGATGCGGCGTGGCAGGAAAATACTGGCTTGGGTACTCGGCATCCTTGTCCTGCTGATCGTGGCGGTCGTGCTGTTCATCGCGTTCTTCGACTGGAACCGGCTGAAACCCACCATCAACGAGAAGGTCTCCGAGGCCATCGGCCGTCCCTTCGCCATCAATGGCGACCTTTCCGCAGAGTGGTCACGTGAGCCTGGCGAGGGCGGCCTGGCCGGGCTCATGCCGTGGCCGCATTTCACCGCGCGCGACATCACCGTGGCGAATCCGGACTGGGCGAAGGACACCCACTTCGCCACGCTGGATTCGATCCAGTTCCGCCTGTCGCCGTTTCCGCTGCTAGCCCACCGCATCGTGGTGCCGGAGATTCGCCTGGGCCAGCCGCATATTGCGCTGCAACGGCAGAAGAACGGCAACAACACCTGGACGTTCAAGCTTCCCGAAAGCACCGGTCCCTCGGAATGGCAGCTCGAACTCAACGCCATCGCGTTCGACAAGGGGCATATCGACCTTACCGATACGATGACCCAGATCGTGATGGGCATCGATGTCACGCCGCTCGGCAAGGGCATTCCGTTCGACCAGATCATGGCCGAGCAGGAGAACGACGCCCGCGCGCAGGCCAGGAAGATTACCGGCGCCAGTGCGAAGGCGTTGGCCAAGAGCGACGCGGATGAAAAGGACCGCAAGGACGAAACCAAGAAGAAGCAGGTGTACTACTTCGCCTGGGATGCCAAGGGCACATACAAGAAGTCCACCGTCTCGGCCAAGGCGCGCACCGGCGGCGTCCTGGCGCTGCGCGACGCGGACCGTCCGTTCCCCGTGCAGGCCGACACGCGCTTCGGCGACACGCACATTGCGTTCGTGGGTACGCTCACCGACCCGCTGAACATGGGCGCGCTCGATGTGCGCCTGTGGTTTTCCGGCACGAGCATGTCGCATCTTTACGACCTTACCGGCATCACACTGCCCGACACGCCGCCGTTCGCCACCGAAGGACACCTGAAGGCGAACCTGAAGAAAGGCGCCAGCGTCTACACCTATGAGAACTTCACGGGACGCGTGGGCGGCAGCGACCTCGGCGGCAGCCTCGTGTTCGACACGCACGGGCAGCGACCGAGCCTGACCGGCACGCTGAAGTCGAACCAGTTGCTCTTCAGCGACCTCGCCCCGCTCATCGGTGGCGGCTCGAACGAGGAAAAAGCGGAACGCGGCGACGCGACGCAGCAGCCGGCCGACAAGGTGTTGCCCGTGGAGCCGTTCAAGACCGACCGCTGGAACGCCATGGACGCGGACGTGCAGTTTACCGGCGTGAAGATCGTCCACGGCGAGCGTCTGCCGGTCGACAACCTGTCGACACACCTCGTCCTGAAGGATGCCGTGCTCACCCTCGACCCGCTGAAGTTCGGCGTGGCCGGAGGCACGGTGGGAAGCAATATCCGGCTCGACGGCTCGAAGACGCCCATGAAGGGCGGCTTCAACCTCGGCGCGCGCCACCTGAAGCTGAAGGAACTGTTCCCCACCTTCGCGCCCATGCAGACCAGCTTCGGCGAACTCAATGGCGACGCCTCGCTCACGGCCGTGGGTAACTCGCCTGCGGCGTTGCTGGGCAGTTCCAACGGCGAGGTGAAGCTGCTGATCAACGACGGCGCGATCAGCAGTTCGCTGCTGGAACTGGCCGGCCTGAACGTGGGCAGTTATGCGGTGAACAAGCTCTTCGGCGACGAGGTGGTGAAGATCAACTGCATGGCGGCCGATCTCGTCAGCACCAATGGCGTGATGGAGTCGAAGCTGTTCGCCTTCGATACGGAGAAGGCGCTGATCAACGTCAACGGCAACATCGACTTCCGCAACGAGAAGCTCAACCTCGACATCGTTCCGCATACGAAGGGCTTCCGCCTGTTCTCGCTGCGCTCGCCGCTGTATGTCCATGGCACGATGAAGAACCCTTCCGTGGGCGTGCATGCTGGTCCGCTCATCCTGCGCGGCGGTGGGGCCCTCGCCCTGGCCGTATTCGCCGCCCCCATCGCGGCGCTGGCCCCGCTAGCCGTCCCAGAGAGCGGCAAGGCCGATGCCACGCAGTGCAAGCCGTTGCTGGACGACCTGCGCCGGGATCCGCCGAAGGCGCCACCAGCCGGCAAGACCGCCGCCAAGTAAACGGGAAGGCGGTACTAAACGGGAAGGCTGTAGGAGCCGCTATAGCGGCGAGGGAAACCTCGCGACCACGTGGCAAGACTTTCCTCGCCGCTATAGCGGCTCCTACAAGTGCAGCGCCTACAAAAGGGGGGCGGGATCGGGCAAGCTTCGCGGCATGTCGCCTTCCCGCAAAGCCCACCTCCAGATCCATTTCTGCGTCCTGCTCTGGGGCTCCACGGCCATCCTCGGCAAGCTGATCGTCCTGTCGGCCTTGCCGCTCGTGTGGTGGCGCATGTTGCTCGTGTCCGCCACCCTGCTCTGCGTGCCGCGCGTATGGCGCGGGTTGCGGGCCATGCCGCCACGGCTGCTGGTTTCCTACGCCGGCATCGGCGTGATCGTGGCGCTGCACTGGCTAACGTTCTATGGCGCGATCAAGTTGGCGAACGCCTCCGTGGCCGCGACCTGCATCGCGCTGTGCCCGGCCTTCCTCGCTCTGGTGGAACCATGGGTGGCGGGACGGCGCTTCGATCCGCGGGAGCTGCTTATCGGGGCCGCCGTCGTCCCCGGCGTGGTCCTGGTGGCCGGCGGCCTGCCGGGCGGCATGCGCCTCGGTCTCGCGGTGGGCGTGCTGTCGGCCCTGTTCGTCGCGTTCTTCAGCGCATTGAACAAGCGGCTCATCGATCGCGCGGATGCGCTCACCGTCACCTGCGTCGAACTGGGCAGCGGCACGTTGTTCCTCACCGTTCTGGCCCCGCTGTTCGCCTCCCCCGCGTTTCCCCTGCCCGACCTGCACGATGGCGCGCTGCTGCTGGTGCTTGCCTACGGCTGCACCCTGCTGCCCTTCGCGTTGGCGCTGGCGGCGTTGCGCCACCTCTCCGCGTTCGCGACGCAGATGGTGACGAACCTGGAACCCGTCTATGCGATCGTGCTCGCCATTCCCCTGCTGGGGGAACAACGCGAGCTCGGCTGGACGTTCTACGTGGGCGTGGCAATCATCCTCATTGCCGTATTCGCCCATCCCTGGCTGCATCGTGGGGAAAAGGCCGAGCCGGCGGATCTCGTGGCGCCCTAGCGCTTCCTGTGGGAGCCGCTTCAGCGGCGATAGCCAGGTCGCCGCTGCCGCCATCGCCGGCTCCCACACGGTCAGGCGCGGCCGCGGGCGCGCATGGTGCGTTGGCGGCGGGCGCGTTGGGCCGGCGAGCGGCCCGCGGGCTTTTTGCTGGACGACGAGCGCTGGGCTCGCGAAGGCGGGCTGCAAGGATTCACTGGAAACTCCGGAAACGGAACCGGGAGGGTCGATGCTCCGACCCTCCCGGTGAAGAAGCCGCTAAAAGCGCGTCAGATGAGCTTGATTTCGCGCAGGCGTTCCTGGAGGTATTCGTGCGCCGTGATCGGCTCGGGATAACGCTTCGGATTGTCCGGCGTGACGCACGACGGCAGCACGTCCAGCACCACGTCCGGGTTCGGGTGCAGGAAGAATGGCACCGAATAACGCGGCTTGCGAGCGTTCTCGTCCTGCGGGTTCGTGACGCGGTGCGTGGTGGACGGATACACGTGGTTGGTGAGCCGCTGCAGCATGTCGCCGATGTTCACCACGATGGCGTCGCCCTCGGTGGTGATCGGCAGCCATTCGCCTTCGCGCGTCAGCACTTCCAGGCCCGCGGCGCTGGCGCCCACGAGCAGCGTGATGAAGTTGATGTCCTCATGCGCGCCAGCGCGCACGTTCGGCACGTCGGCCTGCTCGATCGGCGGATAGTGGATCGGGCGCAGGATGGAGTTGCCGGAGTCGATCTTGTCGTCGAAGAAGTGCTCCGGCAGGTCGATATGCAGGGCCAGCGCCCGCAGCACGCGCGCACCGAGCTGGTCCAGCGCCTCGTAGATGCCGTAGCCCTTTTCCTTGAAGCCGGGCACTTCGGTGGGCCACACGTTCGGCGGCATCACGTCGGCGAACTTCGAGTCGCGCGGAATTTCACGGCCGATGTGCCAGAACTCCTTAAGGTCGGCGAACTTGCTGTCCTTCGCCGTTTCCACCTTGAAGGGGGTGTACCCACGCGCACCGCCACCGCCGGGGATGTGGTACTTGCGCTTCACGTCGTCGGGCAGCGCGAAGAAGCGCTTGAAGGCGTCGTAGGCGCCGTCGACGGCTTCCTGCGGAATGCCATGGCCGCTGATGCAGCAGAAACCGAATTCGCGATAGGCGGCGCCCAGCTCGGCCACGAAGGCCTCGCGATCGGTGTCGTAGCGGCGGATATCGAGGGTGGGAACCTTCTTCATGGCGTTTCCTGCAGGGAGGCGTGACGGAGCCGGCGCGCGGACGCGCCGGGACCCGTCGCTGGTGGATCAGGCCGCGGCCTGGGCCGCCGATTTTACGGCGTCGGCCAGCTGCCCCGCCAGCCGATCCACCTCGGCCGCGTCCGCGGCCTCGATGGTCACGCGCACCAGCGGCTCCGTGCCCGAGGCGCGCAGCACCACGCGGCCACGCCCTTCGAGGGCGGCCTCCACGTCCGCCAGCGCCTGACGGACGGTGTCCGTGCCCAGGGCGGCCTTCGCGCCTTCGACGCGCACGTTCACCATCGTCTGCGGCAGTTTCACCAGGCCGGCGCGGGCCTCGGCGAAGGTTTCGCCGGACTCCGCCAGCACTTCCAGCAGGGCCAGCGCGGCAACGATGCCGTCGCCGGTGGTGAAGCGATCCAGGCAAAGCACGTGGCCGGAGGTTTCGCCGCCGAGCACGCCACCGTATTCCTTCAACTGCTGCAGCACGTAGCGGTCGCCGACGTTGGCGCGCACGAAAGGAATGTCCAGCTGCTTCAGCGCGCGCTGAAGGCCGTAGTTGCTCATGAGCGTGCCCACCACCGGACCGGGAAGGGACGCCCGCTTCTTCCAGTGACGCGCGATCACATAAAGCATGTCGTCGCCGTCGGTCACCGTGCCGTCGCTATCCACCACCCGCACGCGGTCGCCGTCGCCGTCGAAGGCGATGCCGAGGTCCGCGCCACGCTCGACCACGGCCCGGGCCAAGGCCTCCGGATCGGTCGAACCGACGCCACGGTTGATGTTGAGGCCGTCGGGCTCGGTGCCGATGGTGGAAACCTCGGCACCCAGGTCGCGGAAGACCTTCGGTGCGACCTGATAGGTGGCGCCATGCGCACAATCGAGCACGAGGCGCATGCCCGCCAGGGAGAACTCGTCCGCAACCGTGGCCTTGCAGAATTCCGCGTAACGCGTAACGGCGTCGTCGACGCGGCTGGCCTTGCCCAGCGCCTCGGAGGCCACGGTGGCGAACTCGGCCTCGAGTTCGGCTTCGATCTCCGCTTCCAGTTCGTCGTCCAGCTTCTCGCCCTGGCCGGAAAAGAACTTGATGCCATTGTCCTGGTGGGGGTTGTGCGAGGCGCTGATGACGATGCCCGCGTCGGCGCGCAGCGAGCGCGTGAGGTACGCCACGCCGGGTGTCGGCATGGGGCCGAGCAGGCGCACGTTCGCTCCGGAGGCGACCAGGCCGGCCTCCAGCGCGGATTCGAACATGTATCCGGAAACGCGGGTGTCCTTGCCGATCACCACCATGACCTTGCGGCTGTGGTCGCGGCGATCCGGGCCGGCACCGGCACCGCGGAGGTCGGCGGCGCGCCTGCGCGCCAGCACGGCACCGGCGGCACGACCCAGGCGGAGGATGAAATCGGCACTGATCGGGTAGGTGCCCACATGCCCGCGGATGCCGTCGGTACCGAAATACTTGCGTTCGTTCATGATCTTGGTTCGTTCCTTCCGAGTGCGCCGAGGATACTCCGGCGCAGTGAACGGGCCGGATATGCCCGACGTGCTAGTCCTTCAGTCGTCGTCTGGCCAGCGGGGCATGGCGGGCTTGTCGTTTCGCGGGGTGGTGTCGCCCGCCTTCACCGCGGCCCAGACGGCCAGGGCGTCGACGGTGGGTGCCACGTCGTGGACGCGGACCATCAGCGCGCCGCGCTGCACGGCGACCATGGCCGCGGCCACGGAGCCGTGGATGCGGGCGGCAGGGTCCTGGCGCCCGGTGAGGGTTCCGATCATTCCCTTCCGCGACACGCCGACATACGCCCCCGCACCGAGTTCCGCGAAACGCGCCGTGGCGCGCAGCAGGGCGAGGTTGTGTTCCAGGTTCTTGCCGAAGCCGAACCCCGGGTCCACCAGCACCCTGCGCCGATCGATGCCGGCCAGTTCGCAGGCGAAGAGGCGGTCGGTCAGGAAACGGTGGACGTCGCCGACCACGTCGTCGTACTCGGGCGCTTGCTGCATGGTGCGCGGCTCGCCCTGCATGTGCACCAGGCAGACCGGCACGCGCAGCTCGGCCGCGGTGTCCAGCGCACCTTCGCGGCGCAACGCGTACACGTCGTTGATCATGCCCGCACCCGCGCCGACGGCGGCGCGCATCACCTCGGGCTTGGACGTATCGACGGAAATCGGCAGCGTCGTGGCAGCCGCCAGGCGCTCGATCAGCGGAACGATGCGGCGGATTTCCTCCTCGACGGAGACCTCTTCCGCGCCCGGGCGCGTGGATTCGCCGCCGACATCGAGCATGTCGGCCCCCTCTTCCGCCAACCTCATCGCGTGAGCGTAGGCGGCCTCCAGCGAGTCGTGGCGACCTCCGTCGGAGAACGAGTCGGGCGTGGCGTTGACGATGCCGACGACACGCGGACGGTCGAGGGCGAGGGCGCGGCCGTTGCAGTCCAGTACCGTGGCGAACGGATCGAAATTCATGCTCAGCCCGGCTGCTGTCCGCCGATCGCGCCCATGAAACGGCGGTAGTAGCGAAGCTCTTCGATGGAATCGCGGATGTCGGAAAGCGCCGTGTGCGCCGAGTCCTTGGCGAAGCCGCGGGCGATCTCGGGCGACCACCGGCGCGACAGTTCCTTCAGCGTGGAGACGTCGAGGTTGCGGTAGTGGAAATAGCGTTCCAGCTTCGGCATCTCGCGGTGCATGAAGCGGCGGTCCTGGCAGATGGAGTTGCCGCACATGGGCGACTTGCCCACGGGTACCCATTGGCGCAGGAACGCGATGGTGGCTTCCTCGGCCTGCGCCGGCGAGGTTTCCGATTCCACGGCACGTCCCCACAGACCCGAGCGCATGTGCTGGTTGCGGTTCCAGGCATCCATCTGCTGCAGGCGGGCGTCCGCGTGCGATATGGCGAAGACCGGCCCTTCGGCGAGCACGTTCAGATCCTTGTCCGTCACGATGGTGGCGATTTCGAGGATGGAATCGTTGTCGGTATCCAGACCCGTCATTTCCAGGTCGATCCAGATGAGGTTGTCTTCGTTCGCAGGCGTCATGGGCGCTCCCTTCTGTGACGGAAGTCTACCCCGCCAGACGTACCTATAGGGGTAACCGCGGTGTGTGGGAGCCGGCTTTGCCGGCGATCCCGTGGCAGCGGGCAGGCTCGCCGCGAGCCCCCATCGCCGCTGAAGCGGCTCCCACAAGGAGCGGGTGCTCCATACGGTGGAGCCGTGAGAACATGGCGGGATGGCCGAACCGACATTCTTCTGGCACGACTACGAGACCTTCGGTGCCGACCCGCGTCGCGACCGTCCCAGCCAGTTCGCCGGCATCCGCACCGACGCCAACCTCGAGGTGATCGGCGAGCCGCTGATGATCTACTGCAAGCCGCCGCGGGACATGCCCCCGCAGCCGGCCGCCTGCCTCGTCACCGGCATCGCCCCGCAGCTGGCCGAACGCGAAGGGCTGCGGGAAGCCGAGTTCGCGGCGGCGATCCACGAGCAGATCGCCCTGCCCGGCACCTGCACCGTGGGCTACAACTCGCTGCGTTTCGACGACGAGTTCACCCGGCACCTGCTGTACCGCAATTTCTACGATCCATATGCCCGGGAGTGGGAAAACGGCAACTCGCGCTGGGACCTGATCGACCTGGTGCGCATGTGCCAGGCGTTGCGCCCGGAAGGCATCGTCTGGCCCACCCGCGAGGACGGCACGCCCAGCTTCAAGCTGGAGCACCTCGCCACGGCGAACGGCCTGAAGCAGGACCGCGCGCACGACGCCCTGTCCGACGTGGAGGCATTGATCGCCCTGGCTCGTCTCATCCGCGGCAAGCAGCCGAAGCTGTGGGACTGGCACTTCGCCCTGCGCCGCAAGCAGCGGGTGTTCGAACTGCTGGACGTGGCGGCGATGACGCCGGTCGTCCACGTCTCCTCGCGCTACCCGGCCAGCCGGCAGTGCCTCGCCGTGGTCGTGCCGCTTGCCGCGCATCCATCGCGGCCGGGCGAAGTCATCGTGTACGACCTCGGCGCCGACCCGGCCGACCTGCTGGCGCTGGACGACGGCGACGTGGCCGACCGGGTCTTCACCTCGCGCTCCGACCTGCCGGAAGGCGTGGAGCGCATCGCACTGCGCACGGTCCGCGCGAACCATGCACCGGCCCTGGCCCCGCTGTCCGTGTTGAAGAACGTGGACCACGCGCGGCTGGGGCTGGACATGGACGCCGTGGAGCGCCACCTGGGCGCGCTGCGGAACGCCAGCGGGCTCGCGGAGAAGCTGCGGCGCATCTATGCGCAGGCCGGCGACATGCCGCCGGCCGAAGATCCGGAACTCGCCCTGTATGGCGGCTTCCTACCCGATGCCGATCGCCGCCTCCTTGCCGACGTGCGTGCCACACCACCGGAACAGCTGGGCAGCCGTGCCTTCAACTTCCGCGATCCGCGCTATCCCGAACTGCTCTTCCGCTACCGGGCACGCAACTGGCCGCAGACGCTCAGCCTCGAAGAGCAGCAGCGCTGGGAGGCGTTCCGCGTGGATCGCCTGACCCGCCGCGGCCCGCTCACCACTCTTACCCTCGACGACTACTTCCACGAACTCGCCACCCTGCGCGCCGTCCCCGGCGCTCCGCTTCCCCTGCTCGACGAGCTGGAAGCGTGGGGCCGCGAACTGCACTGACCGACCATGTCCAAGACCTACTTCACGCCCTCCACCTTCCGCTTCTTCAAGTCGCTGATGCGCAACAACAACCGCGAATGGTTCCAGGCGCACAAGGACGATTACGAGCGCCACGTGCGCGAGCCGTTCCTTGCGCTCATCGGCGACCTGGCCGCGCCGTTGCAGAAGATCAGCCCGCATTTCCGTGCCGACACGCGCAAGGTCGGCGGCTCGCTCTATCGCATCCATCGCGACACGCGTTTCGCGAGCGACAAGCAGCCATACAAGGGCTGGCAGGGTTCGCGCTTCTTCCACGAACGCCGCCACGAGATCCAGGCGCCGGGCTTCTATCTGCACATCCAGCCGGGCGAGTGCTTCGTCGGCGGCGGCATGTGGCATCCGGAGCCGCCGGTGTTGAAGAAGCTGCGGGAGTTTCTCGCGGACAACCCCGGTGCGTGGAAACGCGCCACGCATTCGAAGGCGTTCGTCGAGCGCTTCACCTTCTGGGGCGAGAGCCTGTCGCGGCCGCCGCGCGGGTTCGACGCGAGCCATGAGCTGATCGAGGACCTGAAGCGGAAGAACTTCGCCGCCGGTCAGGATTTCGACGAAGCGATGGCGTGTTCGTCGGAGTTGCTACCGTTCGTGGTGGACAACTTCAAGCGCCTGGCGCCGATGGTGGATTATCTGTGCGCGGCGCAGGAACTGGAATTCTGAGGTATTCGCCGCTGAAGCGGCTCCCACATAAAGCCGTAGTCCCTGGGGGGCCGCCTCAGGGTGCTCAAAGTCGTAGCCTCTGTGGGAGCCGCTTCAGCGGCGATCCCGCGGCAGCGGGCCAGCATCGTCACCGCTCGTAAAGCTCGATCGGCAGGTCGTCGGGGTCGGCGAAGAAGGTGAAGCGCCGCCCGGTGTATTCGTCGACGCGAATCGGTTCGCACACCACGCCACGCTGCGCCAGCGTCGCCACGACCGCATCGATATCGCTCACGGAAAACGCCAGGTGGCGCAGCCCCTGCGCTTCCGGTCGCGACGGCCGCTTCGGTGGCGCCGGGAACGAGAACAGCTCCAGCTGCACCCCAGGGCTCACTTCCAGATCCAGCTTCCACGAATCGCGCGCCTCGCGGTACGCCTCGTGGATCACCTTCAAGCCCAGCACTTCGGTATAGAAAGCCTTCGACCGCGCATAGTCGGAGCAGATGAGCGCGACGTGGTGGATGGCTTCGAGCATCGGCTCAGGCCTCCGAAAAAGGAAAAGCCAGCACGTCGGCGATGGCGTCCGTGCGCGCCAGCACCATCAGCAGCCGCTCGATGCCGAGCGCGACGCCCGCACAGTCGGGCATGGTGTCCAGCACCGCCAGCAGGTTCTCGTCGATGGGCATCTCGGGCAGGCCGCGTGCGCGGCGCTTGGCGTTGTCCCGCTCGAAGCGTTCGCGCTGTTCCGCCGCGTCATTGAGTTCGTGATAACCATTGGCCAGTTCATAGGGCCCGACGTACGCCTCGAAACGCTTGGCCACCGGCGGATCGCCGGGGCGAATGCGCGCGAGCGCGCACTGGCTTGCCGGATAGTCGGATACCACGGTGACACGGTCTGCTGGGAACGCCGGCTGTATCCGATGGGTCATCAGCAGGTCGAGCCAGTCGTCGCGCTCCAGGCCTTCCGGATCGATGCCGAACTCGGCGAGCGGTGCCTGCAGGCGTTCCAGCGGATCGGTGAGCGGATCGACATCCAGCGCATCTCGGAAAAGCCCGCGATACGTGGTCTCCACGACGTCGAAGGTCCGGCCGGCTTCGATCAGCAAGCTTTCCAGCAGGTCGATCACTTCGCGGGCCAGCTTCGCTTCATCCCAGCCCACGCGGTACCACTCCAACATGGTGAACTCGGGGTTGTGCCGCCCGCCGGCTTCGCCGTCGCGGAACACACGCCCAAGCTCGTAGCAATCCCCGACACCGGCCGCGAGCAGCCGCTTCATCGGGAACTCCGGCGACGTGCGCATCCAGCGGTCCGGCGCACCGGCATCCACGTGACCACCAAATCGGGTATGGAAACTCCGGATGTTCGGATCGGTGTTGCCGGCGGCGGAAAGGATGGGTGTCTCCACCTCCAGCACGCCGCGCGCGGCGAAGAAACTGCGTATCCGCCCATAGGTGGTGGCGCGCAGGCGCAGCTGGCCGATGTGCTTCACGGCGCGGCTCCGTGTTCCGCCAGCAACGCGATGAGGTCGGCTTCCGTATAGACCGGCACGCCCAGTTCCTTCGCCTTGTCGAGCTTGGAGCCCGCGGCTTCGCCGGCGAAAACGGCCGTGGTCTTCTTCGACACGGACCCCGCGACCTTCGCCCCCAGCGATTCCAGCCGCTCGGTGGCATCGTCGCGCTTCAGCGATTCCATGCTTCCAGTGATGACATAGGTGTGTCCTTCCAGCGGAAGCGTCGTCGCGGCTTTCGCCGGAAGCTGGTCGAGCAGCCACGCCATGTCCACGTAGGCGTTCGTGAGCTTGCGATAGTTCGAGGGATCGCTGATGTAGGCCCACAGGTTGGCCGCGGCGGCCGACGGTACACCGGCGATGATCCAGTTATGTTCACCGGCGGACACGAGCTCCTGCACGCTGGCATAGGTTTTCGCCAGCAGCGCGGTGCTCTTCGGGCCGAGCTTCGGTACTTTCGCCGCTTCGAGCAGCACGTCGAGGCCCAGGCGGTCGCGCAGCTTCGGCGACGGCGCACCCTCGTCGGCGAACGTGATGCCGGCCGCCAACAATGCATCCACCACTTTCTCGTTGCCTTCCTGCTCGAAGAAGGCCGCTATCGACGTGGCCACTTCGTCGCCGATGTCGGGCAGCACCCGCAAGACAGGCGCAGGCGTGCGCCGGACCACGGCGAGCGAGCCGAGCCAGATGGCCAGCGTCTTCGCCGTGCTCTCGCCGATGTGCATGATGCCCAGCGCGAAGAGGAAACGCGGCAGCGTGCTTTTCTTGCTCGCCTCGATGGAGGCCACGAGGTTCTCGGCCCACTTCGTGGCGACCTTGCCTTGCTTCACCGTTTCCGGCGTGGAACCGTCGCGCTCGTCGGCCAACGCCTTCATGCGCACGAAGCTGTCGACGGTGAGCCCGTAGAGGTCGGCCGGTGTGTGCACCATGTCGAATTCCACCAGCGCGTCGACGAAGCGATCGCCCAGGCCGTCGATGTCCATGGCACGGCGCGATGCGAAGTGGATCAACGCCTCCTTGCGTTGCGCGGCGCAGATGAGGCCGCCCGAGCACCGGTAGGCCGCGGCGCCTTCCTCGCGCAGCAGTTCGGAACCGCAGACGGGGCATGTCGCGGGCATGTGCCATGGCACGGTGTTCGCGGGGCGTCGCTCGGACACCACGCGGGCCACTTCGGGAATGACGTCGCCCGCACGGCGCACGATGACCGTGTCGCCAACGCGCACGTCGAGGCGCGCGATCTGGTCGGCGTTGTGCAGCGTGGCGTTGGTGACGGTGACGCCGCCCACCTGCACCGGCGTGAGCCGCGCCACCGGCGTGGCGGCGCCGGTGCGGCCGATCTGGATCTCGATGCCCTCGACCGTGGTCATCTGTTCCTGCGCGGGATACTTGTGCGCGATGGCCCAGCGCGGCGCGCGCGACACGAAGCCCATCTCTTCCTGGCCTTCGTAGTCGTCGAGCTTATAGACGACGCCGTCGATGTCGTAAGGAAGGCTGTCGCGCTTCTCGCCGATGCGGCGGTAGTACGCGATCAGCCCTTCGAAACCCTTCGCCGTCGACACTTCCGGCGACACGGGGAAGCCCCATTCGCGCAGCTTGGCGAGCGTGGCCGAATGCGTGTCGGGCAGGTCGCCGTCCTCCACGCGGCCCACGGCATACGCGAAGAACGCCAGGGGACGCTTCGCGGTGATCGCGGGATCCAGCTGGCGCAGCGAACCGGCAGCACCATTGCGTGGATTCGCCAGGGGCTTTTCGCCCGAGGCGCGGGCGCGTTCGTTGAAGGCCTCGAAGGCGGCGCGCGGCATGATCACCTCGCCGCGCACCTCGAGCAGGCGCGGCCAGTCATTCCCACGCAGGCGCAAGGGAATGGCCTTCACCGTGCGCAAGTTGGCGGTGACGTCCTCGCCCACGGCGCCGTCGCCACGCGTGGCGCCCTGCACGAACACGCCGTCCTCGTAGCGCAGGCTGATCGCCAGCCCGTCGAGCTTCGGTTCCACCGAGAACACTGGCTGCCGGCGGCCCAGGGTCTGCTCGATGCGGCGCTCGAAGTCGGCCACTTCCCGATATTTCTCACGATCGGTGTCGCCCTCCTGCTCGAACGCGTTGCCCAGCGAGAGCATCGGCACGGCGTGCACCACCTCCGCGAAACCGCCCTGCGCGCGCGCACCGACCCTGCGTGTTGGGGAATCGTCGGTTGCAAGGTCGGCGTATTGGCCTTCCAATGCTTCCAGTTCGCGCATCAGCCGGTCGTACTCGGCGTCGGCGATGTCGGGATCGTCCAGCACGTGGTACCGGTAGTTCGCGTCTTCGATGAGTCGACGCAGGGCCTGTGCGCGCTCGACGGCTTCGACGGGGGCGATGGCTTGGGGCATTGTGCAGGGTCCGTGATGGTGCGGCTCGACCGACGCGACCCTGAACTGTCGGCCGAAGGCGCGGCAAAAGCAAGAATCCCATCCGTTATAATCCCCAGGCCATGCCCTTCCAAGACGTCAGCAGCCGCAGCGATTCCCTCGACGTCCCAGCCCTTCCGACCGACTGTCCGGCCCTCGCACCCGCGGAGCCGTCCAGCAAGGCGCGCTATCGCGGCCTGATCTGGCTCGTTTCGGCCGCGTTCTTCATGCAGGCGCTGGATTCGACCATCGTGAACACGGCCGTGCCCGCCATCGCCGGCGCGCTCCAGGTCACACCACTCAGCATGCGCACGGCGCTCACCAGCTACGTGCTGACCCTGGCCATCTTCATTCCCATGAGCCCGTGGCTCTGCGACCGCTTCGGCACGCGCCGCGTGTTCAGCGGGGCCATTCTCGTGTTCGCGCTCGGCTCGCTGCTCTGCGGCGTGGCGCAGACGCTGCCGCAGCTGGTGCTGTCGCGGATCATGCAGGGCCTGGGCGGTGCCGCGCTCATGCCGGTGGGCCGTTATGTGCTGGTGCGCAGCATCGACCGCCGGGAGTTCGTCAGTTCGATGACCACGGTGGCCACCTTCGGACTGCTCGGCTCGGTGTTCGGGCCGCTTCTCGGCGGCCTGCTGGTCGAGTTCACCAGCTGGCGCCTGATCTTCCTCATCAACGTGCCCGTGGGCATCGTCGGGCTGATCCTCAACCGCCGCGAGATGCCGGACTACCGGCTCGACCAAGCACACCGCTTCGACACCTTCGGCTTCCTCCTCTTCGCGGGCGCTTCCGCGCTCTGCCTGATGGCCGCGGAAACGGTCGGCGGAAAGGGCCATGCGGCGTCCATCGCCGGCTACGCGCTCGGCGCGCTGGCGCTGGGGACGCTGTACGTGCGGCACAGCCGGCGTACGGCCTATCCAGTCACCGACCTGTCGCTGCTGAAGGTGCGCAGCGTCTGGGTGTCGCTGGCCGGCAACCTGTTCACGCGGCTGGGCGTGTCGGGCATGTACCTGCTGCTGGTGCTTTTCCTACAGATCGGCTGCGGCTGGTCGCCGCTTGCGGCGGGCTTGATGATGGTGCCGCAGGCCATCGGCTCCATTTCGGTGAAGCCCTTCATCGACCGGCTGCTCACGCACTTCGGCTACCGCAAGCTGCTGCTGGGCAATACCATCGCCGTGTCGGCCGTGCTGTGCGCCTTCGCGCTGCTTTCGCCGGCCACGCCGCCCTGGCTCATCGCCGCCTTCGTCTACGTATACGGCGCCGTCATGTCGCTCCAGTACACGTCGATGAACACCTTGGCGTACGTCGACCTCGACGTGAAGCACGCTTCCATGGCCTCGTCGATGGCGTCCACGGCGCAGTACCTGTCGATGAGCTTCGGCATCGCGCTCGCCTCGCTGCTCATGGCCGGTTTCCTCGGCTCGCACGACGCCCGCAGCTACGTCTGGGCCTTCCGCTGGTCCGTGATCGTGCTCGGTATGGTCACGCTGGCGGCCAGCTGGATCTTCAGCCGGCTGCGCGACACGCGTTCAAGGGTGGCCGACGCCACCGCCTGAACTGTATAACCAAGAGGACACCGCGCCTTCCTTCGCGGCTCGATCTGGAACGATCCCATGCATGACTCCGCCGGCATCCTGCTGACCCTGTTCATCATCTTCGTCGCCGCGCAGATTGGCGGCGAAATCGCGCAGAGGCTGCGCCTGCCGTCCGTGGTCGGCGAAATCGCCGCGGGCTGCGCCATCGGCCCTTCCGCGCTCGGCTGGGTCGCCCTGCCCGACATCGCCGTCGGCACCCCGCTCGATGTACTGGCGGAAGTCGGCGTCATCCTGCTGCTGTTCTCGGTGGGCCTGGAGACACGCCTCGACGATCTGAAGAAGGTCGGCGTCAGCGCCTTCCTGGTCGGCGTGCTCGGCGTGATCATCCCGTTCGCGCTCGGGTCGCTCTGGGCCCACGGCTCCGGTTTCGACTGGATCCGCTCCATGTTCGTGGCCGCCGCCTTCGTGGCCACCTCCGCCGGCATCACGGCCCGTGTGCTGCAGGAACTGGGCGTGCTGCAGCGGCGCGAGGCCCGCATCATCCTGGGCGCGGCCGTGATCGACGACATCCTCGCCATGCTCCTTCTCGGCATCGTTTCGTCCCTGCAAGGCGGCGGTGCGGTGAACGTGGGCAGCCTGCTCATGACCCTGCTCGGCGCCGTGGGCTTCGTCGCCGTCATCGGCTGGGGCGGCACGCGGGTGATGCGCCGCGGTTCGGGCTGGCTCGACAAGCCCAGCAGCCCGATGTCGTCGCTGACCATCGTGCTGGCGCTGTGCCTAGGCCTCGCCTACCTCTCCATGAAGTTCCACCTGGCCGCCATCATCGGCGCCTTCCTCGCCGGCATGATCGCGTCGGAAACCCGGCAGCGGCATCAGCTGGAGGAACAGACCGCGCCGCTCCTCGCCTTCCTCACGCCGTTCTTCTTCGTGGTGACGGGCGCGAAGGTGAACCTGGCGGAGTTGGGTAACGCCAGCGCCCTGTGGATGCTTGCCGTCGTCACCGCCATCGCCATCGTCTCGAAGCTGGCCGGCGGCTTCCTCGGCGCCATCAGCCTGGGCCGGCGCGGTGCAACCATCGTCGGTTTCGGCATGGTGCCGCGAGGCGAGGTGGGCGTGGTCATCGCCGCGCTGGGCCTCGCAGCCGGCGTGTTCGACGAGCGGATCTACGCGGTGATCGTCGCCATGTCGCTGCTCACGGCCATGGTCACACCGCCGGTCCTGGCACTTCTGCTACGAGAAAAGCAGTAACTGTGGGAGCTGCTTCATGTGGGAGCTGCTTCAGCAGCGATGGGTGCTCGCGGCAAGCCTACCCGCTCGCGGGATCGCCGGCGTAGCCGGCTCCCACAAGCCGGCTCCCACAAGCCCGCTTCTATAGCCCGGCTACACGCAGCTTACGGTACGCCTCGAGTGCCGCCTCTCGCGACGTCTTGAGGTCCACTACGGGCGGCGGGTAACCGGAGCCTTGAAGGAACGACGAGTCCTCCCACGGCGCATGTACCAGCCGCCCCGGGGCATGCGCCAGTTCGGGCACCCAGCGGCGGATGTACGCGCCGTCGGGATCGAACTTCTCCGACTGTGTCACCGGGTTGAATATCCGGAAATACGGCGCCGCATCCGCGCCACTTCCGGCCACCCACTGCCAGCCCATCACGTTGTTGGCGAGATCGGCGTCCACCAGCGTGTCGCGGAACCAGCGCTCGCCGAGCGCCCAATGCTGACGCAAGTTCTTCGTGAGAAGGCTGGCCACCAGCATGCGTACACGGTTGTGCATCCAGCCCGTGGCCCACAGCTCGCGCATGCCGGCATCGACGATCGGGATACCGGTGCGCCCCTCGCGCCAACGCCGCAACGCGTGGGCATCGCGTTCCGCCCAGCGAAACGCGTCGAAGGTGCGATTGAAGTTTTCCTTCGTGGTTTTCGGGAAGTGGTAAAGCAGGTATTGCGAGAATTCCCGCCAGCCCAGTTGGCGCAGGAACGGCTCCGGATCCGCTCCGTTCCGTTGCCTGGCCGCACGGTCGCGCAGGAACGCGACGATCTGGACAGGGGATACCTCACCCCAGTGCAGGTGCGGCGAAAGACGCGAGGTGCCATGGCGCGCCGGCAGGTCGCGGCTCTCCGCGTAGTGCGCCAGGGCATCGTCGGTGAATAGCTCAAGCATCTCGTGCGCGCCGCGCTCGCCCGGCGTCCACCCGGCGAATCCTGCGGCCCAATCGCGCGTGGGTAGCAGGCCCAGCGCAGCGATTGAGGTCAGGCCCGGAAGGCCGTCGTTCACCGGGTGCGACGCGATACGTGGCGGCATCGGCCAGGGTTCCCTGCCTTCGACATGGGTGCGCACGATGCGCCAGAAGGGCGTGAACACCTTGTACGGCTCGCCCTGCTTCGTGGCGATGTCGCCCGGTTCGCACCACAGCGACGCATTGTACGAGCGGACAGCAATGCCATCGGCTTCCAGCGCCTTTCGGATGTTCGCATCGCGCCGGAGGATTTTCGGTTCGTAGATCCGGTTGAAGTACACCGCTTCGGCGCCCGCGCCGGCTACCGCATGGCGCAGGGCGTCGAGGCTGGCACCGGCCATCACCACCAGTTGCCCGTGACGGGCGCGAAGGGAAGCATCCAACGCTTCCAGCGAGTGGTGCAGCCACCAGCGGCCGGCGGCACCGGGAGCCCCTTCGCCCTCTTCCTCGGGCGCGTGTACATAAAGGGCCACGATGCGATCGTGGGCGGCTGCCGCGGCATGGAGCGCGGGATTGTCGGCAAGGCGAAGGTCGCGGCGGAACCAGACGATGGCGGTGGTCATCCCTACAGTATCCCTGCAACGCGTGAAGTGAGAATCGTGCTCCATCTCCGTTCAGTGAACAGGCTTAGACTGTGGCGGCAGATGACCACCTCCAAGGTCGTCCCCAAGGAGCTCCCATGAATATCAAGACCGTCCTCGGCCTCCCCCTGGCCGCCCTGCTCGCCACGGCGATCGCCGCCCCCGCGTCGGCGGCCGTCCTGACCCGCAGCGACGGCATCTACGTGCGCTGCGACCAGTGCGGCGTGGTGCAGAGCATCGAACACAACGTTACCGCCGGGCGCGAGCATGGCACCGCCGGCGCCGTGATCGGCGCCATTGCCGGCGGCGTCCTCGGCAACCAGGTCGGCAAGGGCAAGGGCCGCACCCTCGCCACGGTCGGCGGCGCGGTGGGTGGCGGCTTCGCCGGCAACGCCATCGGCAAGGGCGGCGGCAGCGAGAGCTACACCCTGCGCCTGAAGATGGGCACCGGCGGTTACACCAATGTCCAGGTCAAGGACGCTTCGGCGGTTCGCGAAGGCGACATCGTGGTGGTCGACGACCAGGGCAACGTGACGCGCGTGCAGTAATCGACTGGAACAAATGTGGAAGCCGCTTCAGCGGCGATCCCGCGACAGCGGGCACGTACTTATCGCCGCTGAAGCGGCTCCCACACGTGCACGACTACACCGTCGGCAGGTCGAACACCCGGCGCAGGTACGCGATGTAGTCGGGGTCTTCCACACCCATGCTCTTCCCCGGCGAATCCGAGAGCTTCGCCACCGGCTGGCCATTGCAGCGGGTCATCTTGATGACGATGTTGATCGGCTCCGGCCCCACGTCGTTGGTGAGGTTGGTGCCCACGCCGAACGAGAGCAGGCAGCGCCCGGCGAAGTGCCGGTACAGCTCCATCACCCGCGGGATGTCCAGGCTGTCGCTGAAGACGAGCGTCTTCGTGCGAGGGTCGACCCGGTTCTTTTCGTAATGCGCGAGCACGCGGTCGCCCCATACGATGGGGTCGCCCGAATCGTGCCGCGCGCCGTCGAAGAGCTTGCAGAAGTACATGTCGAAGTCGCGCAGGAACGCTTCCAGGCCATAGACGTCGGACAACGCTATGCCGAGGTCGCCCCGGTACTCGCGCGCCCAGGCTTCCAGCGCGGCGGTCTGCGAATCGCGCAGGCGCGGGCCCAGCGACTGGAACGCCTGCAGGTACTCGTGCGCCATGCTGCCGATGGGCACCAGCCCCTGGTGCATGGCCAGCCAGACGTTGCTGGTACCCGCCAATTGCGGCCCCAGTTCCTGTCGCAGGATGCCCAGCATCTCCCCGTGCCAGTCGCGCGAGAAGCGTCGCCGCGTGCCGTAGTCGGCAATGCGCACGCTCTCGTATCCAGGCGTATCGCGAAGCATGGCGATTTTCGCGCGCAGGCGCGCCCTGCCCTCGTCGAGTTCGACGCCGGGACAGGTCGCCTGGAAATACAGCTCGTTCACGATGGCGAGCAGCGGCACCTCGAACATGATGGTGTGCAGCCAGGGGCCGGCAATCACGATCTCGATCTCGCCGTTCGCCTTCGCCGACGGTTCGATGGTCACGTACTTCGCGTTGAGCTGGAACAGCCCGAGGAAGTCGACGAAGTCGCTGTCGATGAAGCGCAGGCTGCCCAGGTAGGCCAGTTCGTCGTCGGTGAAACGCAGCGTGCACAGCGCGGCCAGCTCCTCGCGGATGCGGCCGATCAACGGCACCAGGTTCACGCCAGGGGTGCGGCAGCGGAACCGGTACTCGACCTGCGCGGCCGGATACTGGTGCAGCACCACCTGCATCATCGTGAACTTGTAGAGGTCGGTGTCGAGCAGGGATTGGACGATCATGCGCTGGCGCCGGTGGCGGCGATCTGCCGGTTCACCGCGTCCACGAACGGCTGCGTGCCGGGCCACGAGGTGATGCGTCCGAGCTTCTTTCCACGGTGGAAGAGGAAGAACGCCGGAATGCCATGCAGCCCGAAGCGGGTGGCCATGGTGGGATCGTCGTAGACGTTGTCGTGCAGCCAACGCACTTCGGGCCACGCGAATCGCTCGGGTGTCAGCAGGATCTGGCGCTTCGCGATATCGCAGTTGGGGCAGTCACGCCCCCACAGGAAGAGGATGGCGATGCGGTTGTCGTCGGCGGCCAGGTTGGCGTCGAGTTCGCGGTCGACGATGCGTTGCATCGGAAAACGCTGGAAGAACTCGGGGACGCTGGTATCGGACATGGGAAAATCCGTGATCGGGTCGAACAGCCGACATGGGGTCGATGCGGCGATAATCCGAGGGTACCTCCACCAGGGATCCCTTGTGCGCCTCTTCCTCGGTTGTCTGCTCCTGCTCTGCGCCGGCCTGGCCCCGGCCGCCACCCTGGTCGTCGACACCGGCAACGGTGCGCGCACCTTCACGACGGAACAGCTGCTCGCCCGGCCCGATGCCAAGGAGATCGAGGTGCCGGGGGACGTGTCTTACCATCGCACCACCCGCTACCGCGCCATTCCGCTGCGCGCCCTGCTGACCGGCGTGCCGGCGGACGCGCACCTGCAGTTCGTCGCCCTCGACGGTTTCGCGGCCGAGGTGCCGGCGTCGCTGGTCCTGGCGTCCAAGGGCGCGGAAGCCTGGCTCGCCATCGAGCCGCCGGGGGCGGCATGGCCGGCCCTGGGCGACGGCAAGCCGAGTGCCGGCCCTTTCTACCTCGTGTGGCTGCATCCGGAGGCGGGACACGTGGGCCCGGAGCAGTGGCCTTACCAGGTGGCGTCCATCCGTGTCCTTGCCGCTCCGGCGGCACGCTTCCCGGCCATGCAACCGGCGGCGTCGCTGCCAGCCGACGCACCCGCCCGGCGCGGCTTCGCCGTGTTCCAGCGCAACTGCCTCAGCTGCCACACCCTCAACGGCCTGGGCGACGCGAAGCTCGGACCCGACCTCAACATCCCGCACAGCCCCACGGAATACCTGCGCGACGACATGTTCCGCACGCTCGTGCGCAACCCGCAGGACCTCCGGCGCTGGCCGCAGGCGAAGATGCCTGGTTTCGACAGGAAGGTGCTTTCGGATGCGGACCTGGACGACCTGGTGGCTTACCTGAAGCACATGGCGGGCAGGAGACCCAACGCGCCCCATTGACACACGCCCCGCCCTGTAGGAGCCGCTATAGCGGCGAGAAGCCCACGAAGTGACGATGCGGTGGGGCAAGTTTTCCTCGCCGCTATAGCGGCTCCTACAAAGCCTTGGGTGCGCGGCGTTGCAGTTCCTGCGTACGTTCGGCGGGCGGCAGCTTCGACAGCGCCTGCACCCGTGCGAAGAAAGCCGGCCACGAGCGGCCGCTTTCCTCGAACAGCGCAGCGAACGACGGCACCCACGTGTCGTAGAGACCGAACGGCAGCAGCGAGGCGTTGTTCAACCGGCGCGACATCCAGCGGTCGTAGCGATGGTCGCCATCCGCTTCACCATCGCGCCACGCGAGGTACCGCCCGCGGAAATCCTCGAACGCCTCGCCCTTGGCCACGCGCTTCGCATCGTCCGGCCACGCCTGCGCATAGATGTCTTTCAAGCGATCGCGCAAGGCGAGGACCTGCTGCGTGAACGCGCGTTCCAGCGCATCGCCCTTCCCGTCCGGCACGGGCAGGTTCCTCGCGGAGCGCCACTCGCGCAGGCCTTCGCGCTCCACGAACGTGGCGAACGACTCGTTGAACGACGAATCGTCTTTCACGTAGATCTTCTGGTGCGCAAGCTCGTGGAAGATTGTGCCGGCCAGTTCGTCGTCGTCCCAGCGCAGCATGCTGCTGAGGACGGGGTCGGCGAACCATCCCAGCGTGGAATACGCCGGCACTTCGCCGATGGCCACGTCGTGGCCCAGCGCCTCCTCGCGCTTCGCCTCCCGCTGGGCGAGGCCCTGGTCGAAATAGCCGCGATAAGCGACACAGCCGGCGATCGGAAAACAGTGCGTCACCGGCGCCACCGAGAGCTCCGGCGTGGCGAAGACATTCCACGCCACCCAGGGACGATCGAGCTGCACGTAGTACGTGTAGCTGCGGTTGTCCGGCAGGTCCAGGTGCGTGGACGCGAAACGGCGGGCCTCGCTCGCAAGCTCGAGCCGCTTGCGGGTGGCTTGCGGAACCTTCGGGTCCGCAAGCACCTTGGCTATGGGGCGCCGCTCATGGAGCAGCGCCACCTGGCCATGCGCCACGTGGGCGTAATAGCCGACCGAACGGCAACCCGAAACGAGGAGCACGAGGATGGCGGCGACGGCGATGCGCATCGAGCCATTGTGCCGCACCTCATTCGGGCATGCGCCCCCCGGTCATCGATTGCAGCACGCCATCCCGGCGAATCAGCCCGTGCATCAATGCCGCGCCCATGTGCAGCAGGAAGGTGAGGAAGAACAGCCATGCCAGGTAGCGATGCGCTTCACGCAGCCATGCGAACAACAAGGGATCGGTCGGCAGGATGGGCGGCAACAGCAGGCCCCCGCCCAAGGTGACCGGGTAGTTGCCCGCGGACAACATCCCCCAGCCGATCAGCGGCATCGCGATCATCAAGCCGTACAGGAGCCAGTGCGAACCGTGTGCCGCCAGCTTCTGCCACAGCGGCATATCGGCGGGCAACGGGGGCGCGGGATGCGTGAGTCGAAAGCCGAGGCGTATCAGGGCCAGCACGAAAATGGTAATGCCCAGCGGCTTGTGGATCGCCAGCAGCCAGTCGTGTTTCGTCTCGACGGTACCGACCATACCGGCGCCGACGAACAGCATGGCCAGGATCGCCAGCGACATCAGCCAGTGCAGCACCCGGGCGAACGGATGGAACGTGTGGGAGCGGCTCATGGCTTGGTCTCCTGCGGGCGCTTCGTGCCCGGGACGTGGGCTTCCTCACTGGTGCGGCGCAGGTACGAATCGGCATAAGTCGCCGAGCGCGCGGCGAGCAGCGGGTCGTCCGACGTTTCGATGCCGCGCGGCAGGATCGTGGGATCGTAGTTCACGTCGCGGCAGGGGCCGTCGGCTTGCGGTTGCGACGCCGTGACTACCAATGTGCCCGCGTCCACCGTGCGCCGGTCGTCCGGCCATGCGCGCGTCGCGTCGTCGACGGCGTCGCCGGGCGCGGCGAATACCATCTGCAGGTGCCAGCGCAGCGGACCCGCGGCAAGGCGTTTACCGAGGTCCGCAGCGAGGTAGTCGGTGTCGCCGGCGGCTGGCCCACCATCCCCTTCCGAAGGCTGTTCCGGCACCATCGCCCAGCGCACGGCGTGGCGTTCGCCGGCCGCGTCGCGGAGGTAGAAGGCATTGATGCTGCGATACGTTTCGGTGGCGTAACTGGCCGAGGGTTTCGCCGTCTTCACCCAGCCGAGGAAAGCCGCCGTTTCCGGATGGCTTCCGAAGAACGCCTTGGCCTTGTCCGGATCGGGTTTGCCCGTCGCCGGGTCGGGATGCGTGGCCACTTGCAGCGCGTAGAACGCCTGCGGCGTGGACACGGGGAACAGCGGCATGGCGTTCATGCCCGTGCGCCACTGTTCGCCGTCCGCCAGGTCGAAACGCAGCGCGAAACTGCGAATCGGCACGCTGCTGTCCGCCGCGTACGGATTGCCACCGGGGATCGCCAGGCGTCCCACCACCGGTGTGGAAACGCCGGCGGCGAAAAGCGGGGCCGTGGAAAATTCCGCCAGGGCGCCGCTGGATTCGAAACGGCCGGCGACGCAAACGCCCTTGGCGTGATTGCGTCGGAAACCAGGGTGTTCACCGCCGTTCGCCTGCAGCGCATTCACCAGGCGATGCGGCGTGACGCGTTGCGGCGCCAGCCAGCCTGCCACGTAGCCGAAGGCGGCCGCGGAGCCGGCCACGGCGAGGCCGATCAGGGCCCAACGCCAGGCGACGTGGGTCGGGGGGTGCGAGCGCGCCCCGGTTTCGTTTGTCATGTCTGCATCCTGTCCAGGTGGTCGTTCCAGGGTGGGACGTACGTCAGGGACTTTTATTCCCTCTCGGGGGAATAATCCACGCCTCCGGACGTCATACGTTCGACGATCGCCAGGCGGAGGCCCGGCATGCCCGACCCGAACATCGACGACGCCCTTCGCACGATGCTGCCGCGCCTGCGGCGCTTCGCGCTGTGGCTCGCCCGGGACATCCACGCCGCGGACGACCTGGTCCAGTCCACGGTCGAACGGGCGCTGTCGCGCTGGAAGACACGGCGTGAGGAAGAAAGCCTGCGTGCCTGGCTGTTCGCCATCCTCTACCGCCAGTTCCTCGACGGAAAGCGCCGCGCGAGCCGCTATGCCCTGCTGCTCGGGTCGCTGGGAAACGAAGAACCCACGTGGCCTTCGGCGGAACGGGTAGCCATGGCGCACTCCACGCTGACCGCCTTCGCCGCATTGCCGGTGGAGCAACGCAGCCTGCTGATCTGGGTCTCCGTCGAGGGCCTGAGCTACCAGGAGGTGGCCGACATCCTGGACGTGCCGATCGGCACCGTCATGTCCCGCCTCTCCCGCGCACGCCGCGCCTTGCGCCAGCTTGGCGAAGGCGACCCCCAATCCCCTTCCCTGCGACTGCTGAAATGAACCTCACCCCCCCCAGCGAACACGACATCCACGCTTATGTGGACGGCCACCTGGACGATCCCCGCCGCGGCGAGGTCGAGCGTTACCTGTCGCGCCACGCCGAGCAGGCGGACGAAATCCAGGGCTGGCGCCACGATGCCCAGCAACTGCGGACGCTGCTGGCCGGCGACCTCGCGCCCGTGCCGGCGCTCGATCCGTCGCGCCTGCGCGAACGCACGCGGCAGCGCCGCTTCACGCGCCTGGCCACCGCCGCCGGCATCGTCCTGTGCCTGCTCGTGGGCGGCCTCGGGGGTTGGGCCGCCCGCGGCATGGGTACGGGCGCGGCGCCGATGGCCGACGCCATGCAGGCTTACCGGCTCCTCGCGCTGGACCATGGCGTCGGCATGGACATCACCACGGGCAACGAGGGCGACCTGCGCGCATGGCTTTCGGGCCGCGTGGGGCCGGACGTACGCCTGCCCGATCTCGCCGATGCCGGCTTCCGGCCCATAGGCGGCCGCCTGTTCGCCACGGACCAGGGGCCGGCGGCGATGGTGCTCTACGACGACGGCAGCGGCCACACGGTGAGCTTCTATGTCCGTCCGCCAGGACCGGCGCGGCATTTCCTGCCGCGCGGCGCCCGCGAGGACGACGGGCTACTGGCGAACTACTGGTCCGAAGGCGGCCACAACTACGCCGTGGTGGCCGTCGCCGATGCGCCAGGCCGGCAGGCAGCGGACCGGGTGACCGACAAGGCGATCTGACAGGCACTCTGCCTGGGGCAGAGAACTGTGGGAGCCGCTTCAGCGGCGATGAGCGCTAGCGAAAGCCTGCCGCTACCGCGGGATCGCCGGCATAGCCGGCTCCCACAATGTCCTTACACGCGTTCGTGCAGTTCGCCGTTGTGCAGTTCCAGCGTGCGGTCCATGCGGCCGGCCAGGCGGGAGTCGTGCGTGACCAGGACGAAGCTCGTGCCGATCTCGCGGTTGAGTTCCAGCATCAGTTCGTACACGTGCGCCGCGTTGGTTTCGTCGAGGTTGCCGGTGGGTTCGTCGCCCAGCACGCACGCGGGGCGCGTGACCAGCGCGCGTGCCACGGCGCAGCGCTGGCGCTCGCCGCCGGACATCTCCGCAGGACGGTGGCGCAGACGCGCGCCCAGGCCCACCCGCTCCAGCAGCGCCGTGGCTTCCTTCTCGGCCTGCCCGATCGACACGCCGCGAATGAGCAGCGGCATGCACACGTTCTCGAGCGCCGTAAACTCCGGCAACAAGTGGTGGAACTGGTAGATGAAGCCGAGCGAGCGGTTGCGCTCGCGGCCGCGCTCGGCGTCCGACAGGTCCGAAAGTACCCGGCCGTTCACCTCGACCTTGCCCGCGGTGAGCGTGTCGAGGCCGCCGATGATGTGCAGCAAGGTGGACTTGCCCGAGCCGGATGCGCCGACGATGGCCATGGTCTCGCCACGACGCAGCGCGAAGTTCACGTTGGAAAGCACGCCGGTGCGAAGGTCGCCTTCCTCGTAGACCTTGGCGACTCCGGTGGCGCGCAGGACGATGTCGTCGTTTGGCTTATTCATAGCGGAGCGCCTGGGCGGGCTGCGTGCGCGACGCGCGCCACGCCGGGTACAGCGTGGCCAGCAGGGAGAAGGCGAAGGTGACCAGCACCACCCAGCCCACGTCGGACCAGAGCAGCTGGCTGGGCAGTTCGCTGATGTAGTACACGTCCGGCGACAGGAAGGTCTGGCCGGTGACGTGCTCGATCCACTTCACGATGGCCGGCAGGTTCAGCGACAACAGCGCGCCGAGCAGCACGCCGAACGCGATACCCACCACGCCCACCAGCACGCCCTGCACCATGAACATGCCCATGATGCTGCGCGGGGTGGACCCGAGCGTGCGCAGGATGGCGATATCCGCCTGCTTGTCGGTCACCAGCATCATCAGCATGGAGATGAGGTTGATGACGGCGACCAGGATGATCAGCGAGAGGATGATGAACATCACCTTCTTTTCCATGTCGATGGCACGGAAGAAGTTGGCGTGCGTGTCCATCCAGGTTTCGACGCGATAGGCCTGGCCGAGCTTGTTCACCAGCTCCTGCGCCACGGGCCAGGCCTCGCGCATGTCGTCGAGTTTCAGGCGGATGCCGGTGGGGCCGTCGAAGCCGTTCAGACGCTCGGCGTCCTGCATGGAGATGAGCGCCAGGTTGGCGTCGTATTCCTGCATGCCCAGCTCGAAGATGCCGCTGACGGTGAAGCTGCGCAGCTTCGGTACGGCCCCCATCGGCGTGGCCGTGAACTGCGGCACCACCACCGTGACCTTGTCACCCACCTGCACGCCGAGCGTGAGGGCCAGTTCGCGGCCGACGACGATCTTCCAGCTGCGGTCCGTGAGGTCGCTCATCTTGCCCTCGACCATGTGCTGGTCGATGTCGGACACCTTGGGCTCCATCGACGGCACCACGCCGCGGATGAGCGCGCCGCTGGGACGCCGGGCCTGCAGGAACGCCTGGATCTCCACATAGGGCGCCGCACCGCGCACGTGCTTCGCGGACTCCGCGGTCTTCACCGCCGTCTGCCAGTTCTGCACGGTTTCGTCGATGCCGGACACGGTGACGTGCGAGACGGCGCCCAGGATGCGGTTGCGCAGTTCGCTGTCGAAGCCGTTCATGACCGACATGACCGTGATAAGCGCGGTGACGCTGATCGCGATGCATACGATCGACACGGTGGAAATGAAGGAAATGAACTGGTTGCGACGCTTCGCCCGCGTATACCGCAGTCCGATGAAGAGCTCTAGGGGTCTGAACATACCTGTCGACAACTGCCTGGGATGAGGGGGTGCCAAAGTAAGACACGCACCGCGCCGCAGAGTGCCCGATGCGGCCTGCGGGGGCAAGCCGAGCGCCGTTGGGACCTCAGGCGCGGGACAGGCTTGCAGGCCCCGCCGAAGCAGACGCCTGCGCTGTAGGAGCCGCTATAGCGGCGAGGAAAGCTGCCTCACGGCTTCACCGCTTCGTTGGCTCCTCGCCGCTATAGCGGCTCCTACAACCGCGTGATGGAAGCGCTATGGGCCTCGAAGGGGCCGGCCCGATGCGGCGGTCGACCGGACGTGGCCGCGAAGGATGCGGAGGTCATCGGCGGGAGTGTTGTCCGGCAGAAGGACCATCCGCCCGGCACCGCCCCGCCAGCGAAGTTCCAGGAACACGGCGCTGCCGAAGACCCGCGCGTAGACCAGCTCCGCCGGAACATCACGCCGGTGTCGCAGGGTGACCAGCCAGAGGCCGGTGGCCGACAGCCTGAAAGCGGTGACGGGTGAGCGGAGGAAGGCGCGCAGTCGTCGCATGCCCTCGCCGCCCACGAGTACTGCCAGGGGCACGCGGAGAAACCAGGGCAACGAGGTGAGGAAAGGCGCGAGCGTTGCAAGACAAAGGATCGTGACGGCAAGGAGCGTCATCATGATCGACGGCCGATGCGCGAAGTCGATGCCTCGTGCCGCCCTTACCGGATTCGACGACGGTCGTTGCTCAGAGCCGGTGCCTCGTGCGGATGTCATCGATGATGGCCTGCCAGTCGTCGCGTGGGGCGCGGGCATGGCCCATCACCCAATCCCAGAGATCGGGATCCTGGACGTCGAGCAGTTCGTCGAATGCCAGCCGCGTGGCCTCGTCGGCGTCGGCGAAGCACTCGTCGAGCCAGCCGCCGAAAAGGCGGTCCAGCTCGCGCGTACCGCGGCGGGTACGCCAGCGCAGGCGCTTGAGGCGGGCTTCATCCATCGTATGAAAGGCTCGGACTTTCTGGCTTCTTGTGTGTGGGAGCCGCTTCAGCGGCGATCCCGCGGCAGCGGGCAAGGCACCGCGAGCACCCATCGCCGCTGAAGCGGCTCCCACAGAGAAAGTGAAAGCCGCCCAGCCCGCCCGCTATCAGGCCGAGCGGCGCTCCACGATCAGCTTCTTGATCTCCGCGATCGCCTTCGCCGGGTTGAGACCCTTCGGGCAGGTGCGCGCGCAGTTCATGATCGTGTGGCAGCGGTACAGCTTGAACGGGTCTTCGAGGTCGTCGAGGCGGTTGCCCGTGTCCTCGTCGCGGCTGTCGACGATCCAACGGTAGGCCTGGAGCAGGATGGCCGGACCGAGGTAACGGTCGCCGTTCCACCAGTAGCTCGGGCACGACGTGGAGCAGCAGGCGCAGAGGATGCACTCGTACAGGCCGTCGAGCTTCTTGCGGTCTTCCGGCGACTGCAGTCGCTCCTTGTCGGCGGGCGCCGGGCTCTGCGTGCGCATCCACGGCTTGATCGACGCGAACTGCGCGTAGAAGTGCGTGAGGTCGGGCACCAGGTCCTTCACCACCGGCATGTGCGGCAAGGGATAGATGTTGACCGTGCCGCTGCCGCAGTCTTCGATGGCCTTGGTGCACGCCAGCGTGTTCGTGCCGGCGATGTTCATGGCGCAGGAACCGCAGATGCCTTCACGGCACGAACGGCGCAGCGAGAGCGTGGAATCGATCTCGTTCTTGATCTTCAGCAGGGCGTCGAGAACCATCGGGCCGCACGTGTCGAGGTCGACCTCGTACGTGTCGGTGCGCGGGTTCTGGCCGTCGTCCGGCGTCCAGCGGTAGACCTTGAAGGTGCGCACGTTCTTCGCGCCCTTCGCCGGGAAATGCTTGCCGGCCTGGATCTTGGAATTCTTGGGTAGCGTGAACTCTGCCACGATTGCCTCTCCGGTCCGGTATCAGTAAACGCGCTTCTTCGGCGGCACGACTTCGACGTCGTCCGTCAAGGTGTACATGTGCACCGGACGGAAGTCGAAGCGGGACTTGCCGGCCTCGTCGATCCACACCAGCGTGTGCTTCTGCCAGTCGTGGTCGTCGCGCTCCGGGTAATCTTCGCGGGCGTGGGCGCCGCGGCTTTCGGGACGCTGTTCGGCCGAATGCATCGTGGCCACGGCCTGCCCGAGCAGGTTCGAAAGCTCCAGCGTCTCGATGAGGTCGGAGTTCCATACCAGCGAACGGTCGGTGACCTTCACGTCCTGGAACTTCGCATACACCTCGGAGATTTTCTGCGAGCCTTCCTTCAGCGTCTCGCCCGTGCGGAACACGGCGGCGTCGGACTGCATGGTCTTCTGCATCTCGGCGCGGATCTGCGCCGTGGGCGTGCCGCCGTTGGCGTAGCGCAGCGCGTCGAAACGGCCCAGCACCTTGTCCAACGCGTTCGCCGGCAGGTCGCGGTGCGGCGTGCCGGGCTTGACGAGCTCTGCGCAACGGTGCGCCACCGCGCGGCCGAACACCACCAGGTCGAGCAGCGAGTTGGAACCGAGACGGTTCGCACCGTGCACCGACACGCAGGCCGCCTCGCCGATGGCGAACAGGCCCGGCACCACGGCATCCGGATCGTCGCCGAGCTTGGTGACGACTTCGCCGTGGTAGTTGGTGGGAATGCCGCCCATGTTGTAGTGGACGGTCGGGAGCACCGGAATCGGCTCCTTCGTGACGTCGACGCCCGCGAAGATGCGCGCGGATTCGGCGATGCCCGGCAGGCGCTCATGGATGACCTCGGGGCCGAGGTGCATCAGGTTGAGGTGGATGTGGTCCTTGTGCGGGCCGACGCCGCGGCCTTCGCGGATCTCGATCGTCATGGCGCGGCTCACCACGTCGCGCGAAGCGAGGTCCTTCGCGTTCGGCGCGTAGCGTTCCATGAAGCGCTCGCCCTCGGAATTGGTGAGGTAACCGCCTTCGCCACGCACGCCCTCGGTGATGAGGCAGCCGGCACCGTAGATGCCCGTGGGATGGAACTGCACGAACTCCATGTCCTGCAGCGGCAGGCCGGCGCGCAGCACCATGCCGCCGCCGTCGCCCGTGCACGTATGTGCCGAGGTGGCGCTGAAGTACGCGCGGCCGTAGCCGCCGGTGGCCATGACCACGGCATGGCCGCGGAACAGGTGCAGCGTGCCTTCGTTCATGTCGAGGGCGAGCACGCCCACGCACTTGCCTTCCTCGAAGATGAGGTCGATGGCGAAGTACTCGATGAAGAACGTGGCGTCGTGCGCCAGTGCCTGCTGGTACAGCGTATGCAGGATGGCGTGGCCGGTACGGTCGGCCGCGGCGCAGGTGCGCTGCGCGGTGCCCTGGCCGTAGTGCGTGGTCATGCCGCCGAACGGACGCTGGTAGATCTTGCCTTCCTCGGTACGCGAGAACGGCACGCCGTAGTGTTCCAGCTCGATGATGGCCGGAATGGCCTCGCGGCACATGTATTCGATGGCGTCCTGGTCACCGAGCCAGTCGGAGCCCTTGATCGTGTCGTAGAAATGGAAGCGCCAGTCGTCTTCGCCCATGTTGCCGAGCGCGGCCGAAATGCCGCCCTGCGCCGCCACGGTGTGCGAGCGGGTCGGGAACACCTTGGTGATGCACGCGGCCTTGAGGCCCTTCTCAGCGAGACCGAAGGTGGCCCGAAGGCCTGCGCCACCGGCGCCGACCACGATCACGTCGTACTTGTGTTGTTGAACCTTGTAGGCTTCCATCGATCAGCTTCCGAGCGCGACGCGCAGCACGGCCAGTACGCCCGCGAGCGCGGCGAGTACGGCGATGAACTTGATGAGCACCAGCGAGGCCACTTCGAGCCAGCGCGTGTGGACGTAGTCTTCGATCACGACCTGCAGGCCCAGCACCGCATGGCGGAACGTGGTGATCAGCAGGGCGGCGAGCAGCACGGCGTTCCACGGCTTCGCCAGCGTGGCGCGCGCGGTGGCGTAGTCGGAGTGCATGAGACCGAGAACGGTGACGACGAACCAGACGGTGAGGAACACCAGGCCGAGGCCGGTGACACGCTGGACCATCCAGTGGCTGACGCCTTCCTTCGCCGAGCCCAGGCCACGAGCGCGGGCCAGCGGATTGCGCAGGTCGCGGCTCATGCGTGGCCCCCGGCGAGCACGTACGCCCATACAGCGACGGTAAGCACGATGGAAACGATGATCGCCAGCCAGCTGCTGCGAACGAACGCGGGAATGGAGTAACCGACGCCCGTGTCCTGCACCAGGTGACGGATGCCGTTGGCGAGGTGGTAGAAGAAAGCGAGCGTCCAGCCGACCAGCACGATCATGCCGATGGGGCTGCCTGCGCAGTCGGTGAAGGTGGCGAAGGCCTCCGGGCCGGCGGCGACGGCCGCGAGGCCCCAGACGAGGAGCAGGCTACCGACGGCGAGAACGATGCCGGTGGCGCGATGCAGGATGGAAGTCACCATCTGCACTTGCCACTTGTAGACCTGGAGATGCGGTGAGAGCGGGCGTCCCGTTTGTGCCATGGCGGCTATCCTGATTGGAATCGCTGGTGCCCGACGGTCTCTCCTCGCCTTCCGGTCTTCAGAAGTCGATGCAGCGTCCGTTCTTTTCCCAGTCGCCGTAACGCGTTGGGTCCAATGGCGCTTTCTCGACCCCTGCTTCGCCGTTCGTGGGGACGACCGGCGGAACGAGCGGCTTCGCCGGAGCGGAATCGTTCGTGCCCTTGGGTTCGGAGGAATTGTCGGACATGGTTATAAAGCCCTGAAAGCGTAATACCTGTGCCACGGCAGCACAACCTTGACGAACGCGTGGGACCTTGGGAAGGGCGCGGCCGGACCGTATATCTTACCCCTCCCCGCCCTTCGTTGCCTCCCCCATGCCGAGCACTACCACTCGCACCATCACCCTCGCCGGACCCGATGCCGCGGGCTTTGCGAACGCCCAGTTCAGCAGTGACGTCCTGTCCCTCGCCACGGGACGCTGGCAGTGGAGCGGCTGGCTCGATCCCAAGGGACGCGTGCGTGCCCTCCTCCAGGTTGCCCGGGTAGCGGACGACCGGCTGGTGGTCGTTCCCCGGGGCGGCGACGCGCAGGCGCTCGCGCAGGACCTGACGCGCTTCGTCTTCCGTTCGAAGGTGAAGGTGCACGTATCCGACGAACGACATGTCGGCGACGGCGATGCTCTTGCCGATGGCGAGACGCGCGAAACCGACGACGGTATGTTGATGCTCGGTGAAGGCGATGCGTCGCTGTGCATCGGCACGCGCGAAGGCGACGACACTTGGATCGCGCGGCACATCGAAAAAGGTTTCGCGTGGCTGCCCGACGCTGCGCTCGGCACGTTGCTTCCACCTGCATTGTCGATGGAACGACTTAATGCGGTCGCATTCGACAAGGGTTGTTTTCCCGGACAGGAAATCGCGGCGCGACTGCATTTCCTCGGAGGCCACAAGCGGCATCTGCACGCGGCGCGCATCGAGGGCGACACGAACATCGCGAACGGTCAAACACTGCGCGTTCACGGCAAGGATGCAGGCTTGGTGTTGATGCGCGCGGATATCGGCAATTCGCCTACAACTCTTGTCGTACTCGACGACGCGGTGTCGCAGGAGGAGACTCTTGACATCGACGATACGCGCCTTCATCTCTTCTCGACATTCGCAGAATAACGCGCGTTACGTCGAAAAAAATGTGCGCGCACGTGTGTGAGTCGAAGCTGAACCAAGCTGCCTCCGCACTTGCGCAAACGGCGAACCGCCACTAGGCTCCGCCGATCCCATTTACGTGGCCGTGGTGTTTCGACACGGTTACACCCGCGACGATCCGTCGAAGATGACGGTTCTGGCGCGACCCGGTCCCCACCGGAGAACGAGCGACGCGCATCCCGTTTCCGCGCGAGCCGACAACCCATACCGGACGGCTCCGGACAGCCGCCCAGTAAAGTCACAGTGTGTGACGCCCGAGTCATCCGTGTTTTCAGAATTGAACGGATGCCATCGGTTGGTCCAGGTAGTAACGGCCTGCCCGCCCGTCTACCGCTCATACGTCTCCCATGGCCTTCCAGCCGCAAGTGACGGAAAAGCTCGTTGGAGGCAGATACACATGAAACTCTCCGCTTTGCTCTGGATGGCGTCCGTCCTTCCGAGCCACCTCGCCGACCAGACGTGCCTGGCGACGACGGTTTATCTCGAGGCACGCAGCGAACCCACCATCGGGCAATATGCGGTGGCGGAAGTAGCCTTGAGGCGACGCGATCGCCGCATGGGCGGCGACAATGTGTGCGAAGTCGTCAAGGCACCGCGCCAGTTCGCCATCACCACCACTCCGAAGGATTTCGAGGTCAACGATCTCGTGGCGTGGACGAAGGCGTGGAAGATCGCCGGCGACTCCCTCAACAACTGGAGCCTGCCGAAAAGCGAACGTCTCGTTTATGTGCCGCAGGCCGATCATTTCGCCACTGTCGCGGTGTCGCCCAGCTGGTCCGCCAGCCGCGTCGTCCGCAAGATCGGCGACCACGCGTTCTACGCCGTCAACTGACGCGCGAAACAACTAGCGGGGAAAAGAGGTCCAGGCGGGCAGCTTGGGATCTCCGGGAAAAAGGGGCCCTCGGACGAGGGTCTTTTTTTATGCGTAAAAAAAGGCCCCGCTTGCGCGGGGCCGTTCCAGACTCAACGAATCGTTTGGACGTCTATACGTCTCAACGACGATACACGCGATCGCCACGCACTTCGACGTAATCGCCGCGCCGCAGCTGCGGATCCTCACGCTGGGTCACGGTGGCCCAACGCCCGTCGTCCAGGCGGATACGCACGCGGAACGCCACATCGTTCGCGCCGTTGCGCTTGCCGACCTGGTTGCCCACGACGCCACCCACGACGGCGCCGCCGACGGTGGCCGCCGAGCGGCCGTCGCCCTTCCCGATGGTGTTTCCGAGCAGGCCGCCCGCAACGGCACCGATCACGGCACCGAGCGGCGACGATTCCTTGTCCACGTACACCTGCTCGACGTCGTCCACCACACCACACTGCTCGCACCCTCGTGGCGCGCTGGAATAGGCGACGCGATCGTCCTGATAAACCCGCCGTGGCTGCTCATAGCACGCCGTCAGGGACAGTGTGGCAAGAGCCGCGGCGGCGAGGCCGGCTTTCCGAACGATGCTGTGCATGGCTGTACTCCTGGGAAGGGATTCGTGGATCAACGCGCGTCCGAAACCGCCGTGACGCCCTCCTGCACCTCGACGCGGTCGCCCGGATCGTGGTCCA
Source organism: Luteibacter sp. HAY1-4A (assembly GCF_056755355.1). Taxonomy (NCBI): domain Bacteria; kingdom Pseudomonadati; phylum Pseudomonadota; class Gammaproteobacteria; order Lysobacterales; family Rhodanobacteraceae; genus Luteibacter; species Luteibacter sp. HAY1-4A. Next base: position 10,353 of record NZ_JBNDHZ010000006.1, on the reverse strand, counting down.
TGCGCACCGAACGGGTCACGCCGTTGTATTCGTAGCGGACGTCGTAGGCCACGATCTTGTCGCCGCCGCTGCCCGGGACCGTGCTGCACTTACGCACCGTGCTGGAGACGGTATTGGTTTCCTGGCGGCGCTCCTGGATCTCGTGGCCGGCATAGCCGCCGCCCACCGCACCCGCCACCGTCGCGAGCGTGCGGCCCTTGCCGCCGCCGATCTGATTGCCGAGCAGGCCGCCGGCGACGGCGCCGATGGCCGTACCCGCGATCTGGTGCTGGTCCTTCACCGGCGCCCGGCGGGTCACGACCTCGTCGTGGCACTCGCGCCGCGGCTCGGAGGACTCGCGTACCGGGTCCACACTGACCACGCGGGCGTATTTCGGGCCGGCCGGCTCGGCAGGCGCGATCGGCTGGCCCGCGGGCGCGGCCCCGGGGCCCTGCGCATTCGCCACGTCGGCGTTCGCATCGCGGTTGCAGGCGGAAAGGCCAAATATCAGGGCCGCGCCCAAACCGGCGTTCAGGACGGAAATCTTCAACCTGCTCATACCCTAATCTCCACTGTGTATCGGCGGCCCGATAGCGCGTGAGCCCCATCACCCAAAGCCGCCTCGACGCCATTTGACAGTCGTTAAACTGAACGACGCCTTAGACTCCCGCTACGTTCATTCAGGCATCACACCTACATGCTCGATCTCATCGATACCCACGCGCACCTGGACGACGCCTCCTTCGCCGAGGACGGCGACGCCATGTTCGAGCGATCGGCCGCGGCTGGCGTGCGGCATTGGATCGTTCCCGCGATCGACCGCGGGAACTGGGAGAAGATCGAACGGCTCGCGTCGTCGCGCGAAGGCGTGTCCGTCGCGTATGGACTGCACCCGCTCTTCCTGGCGAACCATCGAGACGAGCACCTGGACGAACTTCCCGCGTGGCTCGAACGGCATGGCGCCGTCGCCGTCGGCGAGATCGGCCTGGATTTCTACGTGGACGGCCTCGATCCGGAGCGGCAACGCGACCTGTTCCATCGGCAACTGGCAATCGCGAAGGAGTCCGGCCTGCCGGTTATCGTGCATGCCCGCCGGGCCTTCGAGGAAGTGATCCACACGCTCCGTCGCATCGGCGGCCTGCGCGGCGTAGTGCACAGTTTCTCCGGCAGCGAGGAACAGGCGCGACAGCTCTTCGACCTGGACTTCCACATCGGCATCGGCGGGCCGGCGACCTACGAGAGGGCCCATCGCATTCATCGTGTCGTCGCGTCCATGCCGCTGGACCGGCTGCTGCTGGAAACCGACGCGCCCGACCAGCCGTGCTCGCAACATCGCGGGGAACGCAATGAGCCCGCCTACCTGCGCGACGTGCTCCGCACGGTGGCGAGCCTGCGCGGCGATTCCGAGGAGACCGTGGCCGCGCAGACGACGGCCAATGCGAGGGCACTCTTCCGCCTGTGAGAGATGGCCTATTGCCGGCTTGAGGAAATTCTTGATAGCCTGATATTTCACTAGCGAACTATTAGCCAGCGAAATGTCCAGGATCAAAACGTGTGTCGAGGCCATCTACGAGGGCGTCGACAGCGTGGCCAGGCGCATGCCCGCCATGCCCGTGTCCGAAGTGCTCCTCGTGCGGTTGCTGATGCTGACCGCCGGCGCCCTGTTGCGCGAATTCGAGGACAAGCTCAAGCCCTACGGGCTCAACGACAGCGACTTCCGCACCCTGATGATGCTGTACAGCAGCGAGGACGGCACGGCCACGCCGGGCAAGCTGTGCCTTCTTGCCGAGCAGAAACCCACCAACATGACGCGCATTGCCAACGCGCTGGCCAAGCGCGACCTCATATCGCGTTCGCACGCCACGCACGATCGGCGCCAGGTGGTACTCCGCATCACGCCGGCCGGCCGCCGCTTCGTGGCGAAGATGCTGCCGCCTCTTTTTCCTCCGCTGGTCGAATCGTTCGCCTGCTTCAGCGCGGCCGAGCGCAAGACCTTCGAGCGCCTGCTGAAAAAGCTCGCGCTGCACATCGACCCCCTGGTGGAACCGGACGCCTCCCCATGACCCTTGCCTCGCTCCGCCCCGCCCTGCTCGCCTGCACGGTTACCGCCCTGTTGGCGGCCTGCCATGTACCCGCGAAGATCGAGCGGCCGGCGCTTCGCGACGAAGCGCCGCTTGCCGGTTTGTCCACCACGCAGCGCGCAGGCTGGCCCGGCGCGCAGTGGTGGAAGGTCTACGGCGACCCGCAACTCGACACGCTGATGGACATGGCGCTGCGCGGCGCGCCCGACCTCGCACAGGCCCGCGCGCGGGTGTCGTCCGCCGAGCAGAACATCCGCGTCGCCGCCGCGCAGGCCGGCCTCCGCGTGGACGGCAGTGCCCAGGTGGCCCGCCAGCGCATGAGCGAACACGGCCTCATTCCGTCGCAGTTCCTCGGCTTCACCTGGTACAACCAGGCCGACCTCGGCATCCAGGTGCGCTACGACTTCGACTGGTGGGGCAAGAAGCGCTTCGCCATCGAATCCGCCATCGACAGCGCACGTGCGGCTGAAGCAGAGCGGTCGGCTTCCTCGCTGGGTATCCAGGCCATGGTTGCCGATACCTATTTCGGCTGGCTCGCCGACGAGGCCCGCGTGGCCCTCGCCGACAAACTCGTTGCCGCGCGCGAACGTGCGCTGCGCATCGCCGAACTGCGCGTGAAGCAGGGCGTCGACGTGCCCGACGCCGCGCAGCAGGCCCGTGCCGACCTCGCAGGCGCGCGCCAGCAGCGCGTGGCCTTGCAAGGTTCTGCGGACATTCGACGCGTCTCCATCGCCACCCTCGTGGGCGTGTCGCCGTCCGAGCTTCCCGCACTGACACCCCGCCCCCTGCCCCAGGTCACGCCCGGCCTGCCGTCCGACGCCGGCACCGACCTGATGGCGCGCCGCCCCGACATCGCGGCCACCCGGTGGCAGGTCGAAGCGGCGCTGCGCCAGACCGATGCCGCGCGTGCGCAGTTCTTCCCCGACGTCAGCCTGAGCGCGATGGCCGGACTGTCGAGCATCGACATGGACAAGGTGTTCTCGGCCGACAGCCGGGTGTTCTCCCTCACGCCGGCGATCCACCTGCCGATCTTCGAGGGTGGCGCACTCGAGGCGAACCACGGCGTGACGCGGGCGCAGCTCGATGCGGCCGTGGCGCAGTACAACGCCACCGTGGCGTCGGCAGCGCGCGACGTGGCCACCCAGGCGCTGGGCGCGCAGCAGCTCGCCGATCGCCGTACGCAGCAGGCGGCGCAGATCGACGCGGCAAGCGCATTGCTTGCCAGTGCGAAAGCGCGATCGGCGCGCGGCGTACGCGACGATCGCGAATCGCTGGCGACGGAAGCCGCGTTGATCCAGCAGCAGGACATGGACACCGATCTGCAGGCGCAGGCGCTGTCCACCGATGTCGCACTCATCAAGGCGCTCGGCGGCGGTTACCGTGCCGAGCCCATCGCATCCCCCTCCACTGCAAGCACCCACGGAGCCACGAGCCCATGAGCGCCTCCCCCAACGATACGCAGGCCGCGCAAGACGAAAGCGGCAACGCGCCCAAGGACAAGCGCAAGCGCGGACGCGCGCTGCTCATCGCGCTGATCGTCTTCGTCCTCGCCGGCGTGGCCTGGCTGCTGCTCTGGCTGTTCGTGTTCTCCACCCGCGAGACCACCGACGACGCCTATGTCGGCGGCAACCAGGTCGCCATCTCGGCGCAGGTTCCCGGCATCGTCGTCGGCGTATATGCGGACGACACCCAGCGCGTGACCGCGGGCCAGGTGCTCGTGCGCCTCGACCCGACGGACGCCGATGTCGCCCTGCGCAAAGCCGGCAGCGCGCTTGCCCAAGCGGTGCGCCAGGTGCGCCAGCAGACGCAATCCGCCGCAGGTGCGGACGCGGTGCTCGTGGCCCGCCGGCAGGACCTGAAGCGCGCGCAGGACGACCTCAAGCGCCGCATTCCGCTGCTCGCCGAGAAGGCCGTGGCACCCGAGGAAGTGCAGCACGCCCGCGATGCGGTCACCAGCGCGCAGTCGGCACTCGACGCCGCACGGCGCCAGGCGGACGCGGCTAGTGCGCTCGTGGACGGCAGCAACGTGGAGGAAAACCCGGCCGTGGCCCAGGCGCGTGCCAACTTCCGCCAGGCATGGGTCGCCGCGCAGCGAAACGCCATCGTCGCGCCCATCGATGGCTATGTCGCCCTGCGCGGCGTGCAGGTGGGCAACAGCGTCCAGCCCGGCCAGCAGCTGATGACCGTGGTGCCCCTGCACGACCTCTGGGTGGACGCCAACTTCAAGGAAGGCCAGCTGCGCCACGTGCGCATCGGACAGCCGGCGAAGATCGAAGCGGATATCTACGGCGGCGGCGTGGAATACCACGGCAAGGTGATCGGCCTGGGTGCCGGTACCGGCAGCGCCTTCTCGTTGCTGCCGGCGCAGAACGCCACCGGCAACTGGATCAAGGTGGTGCAGCGCGTGCCTGTGCGCATCGCGCTCGATCCGAAGGACCTCGACAAGCATCCGTTGCGCATCGGCCTGTCCACCGCCGTGACGGTCGACATCACGGACGACCAGGGCGACGTACTGCCCCGGCAGCCTTCGAACATTCCCGTGGCGCAGACGCGCGTGTATGACGACGTGGCGGCCAAGGCGGACGCCGCAGCCGACACCATCGTGCGCGCCAACCTCGGAGCCGGCGTGCCTTGAGCGACGACACCGCCCTTCCCGAAGCGCCCTCCGCCGGCGGCCCGAAGCCGCTGCATGGCGGGCCGCTGGTCCTGCTGACGATCGCCGTCGCGTTCTCCACGTTCATGGAGATCCTCGACATGACGATCGTCAACGTGGCGGTGCCGCACATCGCCGGCAGTCTCGGCGTGAGTTCGAGCGAAGGCACCTGGGCCATCAGCTCCTACGCCCTCGCCAGCGCGATCATGCAGCCGCTCACGGGCTGGCTGGCGAAACGCTTCGGCGAAGTGCGCACGTTCTGCGTTTCGGTGGGCCTGTTCGTGGCGTTCTCCATGCTGTGCGGCCTTGCCACGAACATGCCCATGCTGGTGATCTTCCGGCTGATGCAGGGCGCGGGCTCCGGACCAATGGTGGCCTTGTCGCTGTCGCTGCTGCTGGCCAGCTATCCGAAGACCAAGCAAGGCATCGCCCTGGCGATGTGGGCCATGACGGTGGTCGTCGCACCCATCTTCGGCCCGATCCTCGGCGGTTACCTCACCGACAATTTCTCCTGGCCGTGGATCTTCTACATCAACGTGCCGGTGGGCGCCGCCGCGGGCTTCGTCACGTGGGCGATCCTGCGCCACCGCGAAACGAAGATCGTGAAGGCACCGATCGACACGGTAGGCCTCGCGCTCCTCATCGTCGGCGTGGGCTCGCTCCAGTTCATGCTGGACAACGGCAACGACCACGACTGGTTCGCCTCGCCGATGATCCTCACCCTGGGCCTCATCGCCCTGGTGGCGCTGGTGTTCCTGGTGATCTGGGAACTCACGGCCAAACATCCCGTGGTGGATCTTTCGCTCTTCGCCCGGCGCAATTTCGCCATCGGCGTCACCGCCCTGTCCCTGGGCATGCTCGCCTTCTTCGGCATCAACGTGGTGTTCCCGCTGTGGTTGCAGACCACGCTCGGCTACACCGCCACGTGGGCGGGCCTCGCCACCGCGCCGGTGGGCATCCTGGCCTTCCTCGTCTCGCCCTTCATCGGCAAGAACATCCAGCGCCTGGAACTGCGCGCGGTCGTCACCTTCGCGTTCCTGGTATTCGCGTTCACGTCGTTCTGGTTCGCGGGATTCAACAGCGGCGCGTCTTACGCCGCGCTGGTGCTGCCGCGCTTCATCATGGGCATCGCCATCGCCTGCTTCTTCATTCCGCTCAACCAGATCTTCCTGTCGGGGCTGAACCCCGACCAGATCGCGGGCGCGTCGGGGCTGGCGAATTTCTGCCGCACGCTGGCCTCGAGCGTGTCGACCGCCATCACGGTCACCCTCTGGCAGCACCGCACGGATTCCCACCACGCATCGCTCACCGAATATGTGACGCACACCTCGCCCGCCACCACGGCTTTCACCCAGAAGCTCACGACGTTGGGCATCCCGGGCAAACCGGGGCTCGCCGTGGTGGATCAACTGGTGACCCGCGAGGCCGCCACCCTGGCGGTAAATGACGTTTTCTGGGGCTGCGCCATCCTCTTCCTGGCCCTCATTCCCATCCTCTGGTTTGCCAAACCGCCGTTCGGCAACGCGGGCGGCGCCGCGGCGCATTAAGCGGATGTTACCTAAATCGATCCAAATACCACTTGTGAAAACGGAAAACGATTACGGTCACTTACGGCAACTGGTGCGGCGCAATACCTCGTGGTAGCTTTCGCCGCATGGCACAAACCCTACGCATCATTAAGAAGTATCCGAACCGTCGTCTCTACGATACGGAAATCTCGAGTTACATCACGCTGGAAGAGGTTCGCCAGCTGGTGCTCGACGGGGAAACTTTCGAGGTTCGCGACGCCAAGTCCGGCGAGGACCTGACCCGGTCGGTGTTGCTGCAGATCATCGCGGAGCACGAAGAGCACGGCCAGCCGATGCTCTCGCCCCAGCTGCTGTCGCACATCATCCGTTTCTACGGCGACTCGCTGCAGGGGTTCATGGGCCCGTATCTGGAGCGTAGCCTGCAGGTCTTCCTCGACCAGCAGCAGCAGTTCCGCAACCAGCTCAACAGCCTGATGGGCCAGACACCCTGGTCCATGCTCAACGAGATGACCGAGCGCAACCTCGACGTCTGGAAGTCGATGCAGCGCGGTTTCCTCGACGCAGCCACCGCCAAGCCGGCGGAACCCGTGCGGCCTGCTGCCTCGCGCACCGGCAAGAAGGCGGGCTAGGCCCCGCGCCAGCCCCCTTGCCCCCGGCGGCGCTGCGGCGCACGATGCGCTGCCCCGCAATATCGCGTCCGGACGAAGGTCGCCATGCCCCGTAACGACATCGCCGTGGTCGGCGCCGGATTGGTCGGCGCCCTGGTGGCCACCCTGCTGACCCAGCGCGGCTTTCGCGTCACCGTCTACGAGAAGCGCCCGGATCCGCGAAAAGCGGGTTTCCTCGGCGGACGCTCGATCAACCTGGCCCTCGCCGAGCGCGGCCTGCACGCCCTGCGGGCCACGGGGCTGGCCGACCGCGTGCTCGAACAGGCCGTGATGATGCGCGGGCGGATGGTCCACGACCCCGCCGGCCACAGCGGCCTGCAGCGCTATGGCGTGGACGACTCGGAAGTGATCTGGTCGGTGTCGCGCGGCGGCCTCAACACCCTCATGCTGGATGCCGCCGAAGCGGCGGGCGCCACCGTGCATTTCGACCAGGGCCTGGCCGGTGCCGACCTCGACGCGGGCACACTGCGGCTGCGCGACGACCAGGGCAACGAGCGTACGGTCGAAGCACCCGTGGTCATCGGCGCCGACGGCGCGGGCTCGGCCCTGCGTGCCGCCATGCATGCGCACTCGCCTCTGGGCGAACGCGTGGAAGAATTGGGCCACGGTTACAAGGAACTGGAGATCCCGCGTGGCGAGGATCCGTCTGCCCCGTTCGCCATCGAACGCAACGCGCTGCATATCTGGCCCCGTGGCCATTACATGTGCATCGCGCTACCGAATCGCGAAGGCAGCTTCACCGTCACCCTGTTCCTGCCGAACGACGGAGCGCACCCAAGCTTCCGCACCATCGCCGGCGTCGGTGCCGCCGAGGCGTTCTTCCGCACCGACTTCCCGGACGCGTTGGCACTGATGCCGGACTTCGCGGCCGATTGGTCCGCGCATCCCGTGGGCACGCTCGGCACGCTCTATCTCGACCGCTGGCACATTGGCGGTCGCGCGCTGCTGATCGGCGACGCGGCGCACGCCATCGTGCCGTTCCACGGACAGGGCATGAACTGCGGCTTCGAGGACGCGGCGGAACTGGCCGACCTGTTCGCCGCGCAGCCGGACGATGCCGCGGCCGTGTTCGCCGCCTTCGAAGCGAAGCGCAAGCCGAATGCCGATGCGATCGCGCAGATGGCGCTGGAAAACTACGTGGAGATGCGCGATTCCGTGGCGGACCCGCACTACCTGCGCAAGCGGGAACTCGGCGCCCTGCTGGCAGAGCGCTCGCCCACGCATTACCTGCCGCGCTATCGCATGGTCACCTTTACCCATCTGCCCTATGCATACGCACTGGAGCGCGGCCGCGCGCAGGACGTGCTGGTGGAGCAGTTGCTGAAGGGACACGATTCGGTGGCTTCGGTGGATATGGATGCCGCCGTGCGGGCGCTTGAAGCCACACTGCCGCCGCTGCCCTCGCTGCTGTAACCGGTCAGACGCTGCTTTTTGTGGGAGCCGCTTCAGCGGCGATGGCTGCTTGCGGCAAGCCTGCCCGCCGCGCGGGATCGCCGCTGAAGCGGCTCCCACACAAGCGTGGACAACTCCCGCCATGACCGCAACAATCGCGGGATGACTTTCGCCCCCGAAGCCGCTCCTTTGCTCGAAGCCCGCGCGCTCAGCTTCCTGCGCCAGGACGAGCCCGTGTTCGGGCCGCTGGATTTCGCACTGCATCCCGGCGAAATCGCTCTCGTGGAAGGCGACAACGGCAGTGGCAAGACCACGCTCATGCGGGTGCTCACGGGCATGCTGCGGCCCGGTGAGGGCGAGGTGCTGCTCGACGGTGCGCCGTTCTCGCTCGACACGATGGCCGGCGCCGTCGTCTTCCTCGGCCACCACCTCGGTCTCAAGCTCGATCTTTCCGCCCGCGAGAACCTGCGCGTGAGCGCTGGCCTCTATGGCCTGCGCGACGGTGCCGAGGCGGCGTCCGTCCTGACGGAGGTCGGCCTCGCCGGCTTCGAGGACGAGCCGGTGCGACGCCTCTCCGCGGGACAGAAGAAGCGCGCCGCACTCGCCCGCCTGCTGCTCGTGCCCGCACGTGTGTGGCTGCTCGACGAGCCCTACGCGAACCTGGACCGCGAAGGCATCGCGCTCGTGAACCGCCTTCTGGCGGGCCATGCGGCGCGAGGCGGCGCGGCCTTGGTGACCAGCCACGGGGCGGTCAGCTTCGCCGGTGGCGAACCGCGGCGCATCCGGCTGCACGCATGACGCCCGGAAGCACTCCCGCCGCCTGTGCCGCCCTGCTGCGGCGCGATCTCACCCTGGCCTGGCGCCGCCGCGGCGACATCGCCATGCCGGTGCTGTATGCCCTGATCGTGGCCACGCTGTTCCCCTTCGCGCTGGGCCCGGAGCCGACCCTCCTGGCCCGCATTGCGGGCGGTGTGGTGTTCGTCACCGTGGTGCTGGCCGTGCTGCTGTCGCTGGACAACCTGTTCCGCGCCGATATCGAAGACGGCTCCATGGAGCAGCTGATGCTCGCGCCGCAGCCGCTGGCCCTGCTGGTGGGCATGAAGATCCTCGCCCACTGGATCACCTCGTCGCTGCCGCTGATCGTCGTGGCGCCTCTGCTCGCCGGTATGTTGAAGCTGCCCGCGGCGGCCACGCCGGTGCTGCTCTTCGCCCTGGTGCTGGCAACGCCTCTTTTGAGTCTCCTCGGTGCCGTGCTCGTCGCACTGACGGCGGGGTCGAGGCGCTCTGGTATGCTTCTCGCGCTCATGTTGCTGCCGTTGTGCGTGCCGGTCGTGATTTTCGCCGCCGGAGCCGTGGCCGCCGCGCAGGAAGGGCTGCCCTGGATCGCGCCGATCGCCTGGCTGGGTGCGGGGCTCGTCATGGCCGTGGTTATGGCGCCCCTGGCCTGCGCCGCCGCGCTACGCATCGCCATGGACACATGAATGCACGCAACCGTATGTCCCGAAAGGGGGACACACGGTGTTTGAACGAACCTGCGACGAGGATCGATGGCTAACTGGGTTCCGCTTTGGCTTCACCGCCTCGGCTCGCCGCCGGTGTTCTACCGTTTCGCCGGGGCCGTGCGGCCGTGGGCGCTCGCCCTTGCCTTCGTGCTCGGCATCGTCGCGCTCTACGGCGGACTGTTCGTCGCACCCGCCGATTACCAGCAGGGCGACGCCTATCGCATCATTTTCCTGCACGTGCCCAGTGCGTGGATGAGCCTCTTCATCTACGGCGCCATGGCGGTGGCGGCTTTTGTCGGCCTCGTCTGGCGGATCAAGATCGCCGAAACCGTGGCGATGGAATCCGCGCCGGTGGGTGCCGCGTTCACCTTCATCACCCTCGTCACCGGCTCGCTCTGGGGCAAGCCGATGTGGGGCACCTGGTGGACCTGGGACGCGCGGCTCACGTCCGAACTGGTGCTGCTTTTCATCTACCTCGGCGTAATCGGGCTCTACCATTCCTTCGAAGACCGCCGCCAGGGCGCCCGCGCCGCGTCGTTCCTCGTGCTG